>DASZFV010000495.1:0-7223 GCA_035939455.1 Polyangia bacterium | reverse complement strand
GACGGAGCTCGCCATCCCATCGATCCTAACAGGGTCCCAAGCTCTCGGCAGCGGTTCGGAGTATGCTCGACGTATGCTCCTGCGGGTCGCGCTCGGGCAGGTGCGGTTCAACTTGCCGGGGCTCACCGCCGACGCGCGCGGCGTCGTGGGCGGCAAGCAGCTCGCCGTGCGCTTCGCGGCCTTGGACCGCCTCGTCGGTTTCTTCCGCGCGCTGGCTGCGGAGCAGAGCCTCGACGATCTGCAACCCGGGTTGCGCATCGTCTACGCGCGCGGCACGGCGGGCACCCGGGAGGCGGTCGTGTTTCTACCGGCGAGCGCGTCGTCGTCGCAGCTCGGAGAGGTCGTGGCGCGCGGGGCGCGGCTCGCGGGCGGGCAGTGCTTCACGGGCACCGGCAAACACTTCGCGCAGTTCCGCGACGCGGGCGCGCCGCTCGGCTACGACGCCGCCGCGCCGTCGCAGGAGGCCGCGGACTTCGTCCTCTATGGCGTCGAACATGACGTCGCCTACCGCGTCGAGTCCGAGCTGCCCCTGTCGAAGCTCCTCCTGCGCCTGTCGCTTCAGCGCGTCGACGGGCCGGCGTGGCCGGTTTCGGCGTTGCTTCTGCTCGTCGCGCGGCGCGGTCTCGGCCCGCTCGTCGCGGAGTACCTCCATCGCGCGCGCACCCCCGGGCTCGGCGGCGCGGCCCCGCGCGAGCCGGCCATGCGCGCGGCGGCGGCGCTCTGCGAGATGCCCGCGGGCGGCGCGTTTCGCGGCGCCCGCGCCTTCTGGTTGTTCCGCATCGAAGGGGCGCCGGCGCGGCTCCGCGGGCTGCTCACCGAGACGCCCGGGCTCGAGCTCTACGCGCCCGTGACCGAGCACGTCGCCGTGGCCGCGGGGCACCGGCACCCGATCGCCCTCGAATCGTGCCGCTCGTCCTTCCCGACCGACCATCTCACGTTGTTCGCGCGCGAGGGTGGTGTCGTCGAGATCGCGCCGCTGCCGGTCTTCACGGCCATCGAGGACGTCGTGCGCATCCGCCTGCCGGCCGCGCGCGAGGCCGAGCGCTCCGCGGCGCGCCCGGCCGCGCGCCCCGACGTCGCCGTGCCCCTTCGGCTCGAGCCGGCGATGGACGCGCGCCGACGGGCAGTCGCGGCGCTCGTGCCCTGGACGAGCGTCCCCTGGCTGCGGCGGCTCTGCTACGCGTTGCCGGCCACGGCGCTGCGCGGGTATCGCGTCGCGGCGCTCGAGCGCGGCGTGCTCGTGCTCGCCGCGGGCGAGCTCGAGGGCCTGCCGTTTGGTACCTTGCTCGAGGCGGCGGCGCCCGCTCTCGATGTGCTCGTGCCGGTCGGGACGCGCCTGCGCCCCGCCGTGTCGCCCGAGCTGCTCGCGGAGCGGCTGGGCGCACAGAACGGCACGGTCGTCGTGTTCCCGGGCGCCTCGGCGCCGCCCTTTCGCATCGCCCCGCACCTCGTCGAGCCCTTCGACCGACGCGCGCTCGCGCTGCTCACGAAGCCCGATTACGAGCCGGCGGCGCCGCGCGACGACGGCGCGCCCGCGAGCGCCGCCGTCGAGATCGAGAACGATCCCCTTGGGCCCATGCCGCTCTGGGGCCTCGACGGCTGAGAGGGGGGATGGCACGCTCGTTCGTCTCGTCGTTCCTGTTGCCCCTCGTGCGGGGCGGACGCCTCCACGTCGGCCGACCGCTCGGGCCGCGCGCCGTCGAGCGCCTCAGGCGGCTCGCCTCGGTCGCGGAGGACGAAGCCGCGCCCGCGCTGGCGGCCGCGCGGCGCGCTGTCGCCGCGCGGTTCTTGCGCGACGCCGCTCCCCCGCCGCTCGACGAGGCGACGCTGCGCCTGGGGGCCACGGTGCACGATCTGCTTGTCCTCGTGCACCCCGCCCTCGACGGTCCTACCGTCGCGCGCCGGCAGGCGCGCGTCGCCGCCGCGGCGCAGGCCCTGGCATCGCTGGGCGCGCCCGCGTCCGCGGTCGAGGCCGTCAACCGTCACTCGCTGCTGGCGCGCCTCGCGGAGATCGCGCGCACGGACAGCACGGTGAACTTCTGGCTCGGCCGCGAGACGTTCGTGGGGCGGGTGCCGCCGCCGCGCGTGACAGCGCTGCCGACGCTCCGGCGCGTGCGCGTCGACGTCGTGCGGCGCTCCTGGCTGCGCGACATCGGCGTGCCGACCATCGCGCACGACGCGGTGCTCGCGCTCGGCGTCGCGAGCCCGCTCGGCGAGGCGCTCGATCCGCTGCGCCTCGAGCCGCCGCTGTGCTGGAGCCGGATCCTGCCCGTGCTGCGCGCGCCGGCGCTCGGTCGCATTGTCGCGGGCAGGATGCTCGAGGTGGGGCTCGAGCGCGCTGGTGACGGCCTGGCTGCCGCGTTGCTGCGCTTCGCGTCGTTCCAGGATCCGCCGGGCGGCTGGCCCGCGACGCCGGAGGCGGTGGCGTTCGCGCTCCAGTTCCTCGCGCACCTCGTGTGGCTCGACGTCCTCTTCGGCGCCGAGCCCGCGGCCGCCGGCGCCAAGCCTCGAACCGAGGCTGGTCCACGCCCGGGCGGCGAGCTCGCCTCCATGTTGGCGGCGGCGGCGCGGCGCGCGCCGGCTCTTGTGTGGCCGGGCGACGTCTCCGCGGACGGCGCGCTCGGACGGGCCTTCGCCACCCGCCTCGAGGCCTTCGCGGGCCGAGCGCGCGGCGAGGCCGCGCCCGCGGCCGCCGCGGCGCACGGGGTCGCCGCGCTCGCCGCGACGGCCGCGACGAGCGGCCACGCCGCGCCGATCCATATCCATATATGATGCCTGCCATGTCCGTCGGTGAACCATCGTCCCGGGAGCCCGCGGCGGGGCCGCGGCCCGCGGGGCCCGACGCCGAGTTCCTGCGCGCCGCCGAGAAGGTGCGCGAGGTCGGGCGCGCGCTCGACGATCGCTACCTCGACAAGTCCGAGATCGTGCGTCTCTTGCTCGTGACGCTCGTCGCCGGCGAGCACATGCTCATCGTCGGCCCGCCCGGCACGGCGAAGTCGGCGCTCGTGCGCCACCTGGCCCGCCTCGTCGACGCGCGCTACTTCGAGTACTTGCTGACGCGCTTCTCGGAGCCGAACGAGATCTTCGGCCCCGTCGATATCAAGGCCTTCCGCGAGGGGACGTTCGTGAGGCGCGTCGAGGCCATGCTGCCCGACGCCGAGATCGTCTTCCTCGACGAGATCTTCAAGTCGAACTCGGCGATCTTGAACGCGCTTCTCAGCATCCTCAACGAGCGGCGCTTCTTCACGGGCAGCGCGACGATCAAGGTGCCGCTGTGCTCGCTCTTCGGCGCGACCAACGAGGTGCCCAACGACGACGCGCTCGGTGCGATCTTCGACCGCTTCCTCGTGCGCGCGCTGTCCGACAACCTCGACAGCTTCCACTTCCACGGCCTCGTCGAGCGGGGGCTGCGCGCCGAGGTGGACGCGCTGACGCCGCCCTCCGGCCTCGGCGGCGACGGCGTCCGCCCGCTGCTGACGATCGCCGACGTGCGCGGCCTCCAGGCGCGGCTGCCCCAGTTCATGGGCTTCTCCGAGGACTTCCTGGCGCGCTACAAGGGCCTCGTCTTTCAGATTCGCTCCGAGGGCGTCACGGTGAGCGACCGCCGCGTCGTCAAGCTGCTCAAGATGTTCGCGGCGAGCGCGCTCATCGACGGGCGGACCGCGGCGCACGACGGTGACTTCTTCGTGCTGCGGCACGTCTGGAACAGCACGGAACAGATCCCGATCCTCGAGGACATCGTCGGGCCCGTGCTCGAGAAGCACCACCGCGATCATCCCGAAGAGCGGCGCACGCGCGCGACGGGCGCCGATCTCGACAGCATCCTGGCCGAGCTCGGCGTCATCCGCGGCATCCTGCTGGGCGGCGAGCCGCTCTCAGACGTACAGCTCTTCTCGCAGCTGCGCAACCTGCAGGACATCCGCGCCGCGCTCCAGGTGCTGGGGACGGAGACCGCGCAGCAGATGGCGGCGGACGTGGACAGGCTCCTCGAGGGCGTCTTCGAGTCGTCCAAGTGGAGCGGATGACCGACCGACCCAAGATGACCGAGCGGCCCAAGCTGTCCAAGACGTCCGGCAAGAGGCACGCCGCGCCGGAGCGCGAGCGCGGGGCCGCGCGCGGCGCGTCCTCGGCGCAGAGGCCGCGCGAGCCGCGCCAGCGGCGCGCGTTCTCGACGCTGGGCGGACCGATCGAGCTCGGCGGCGAGGGCGCGGCGGCGCGCACGCTCGGCAAGCTGCTCGACGTCGACGCGGGCCTCGCGCGGGCGCTCACGCACGGGTTCCACAGCTACGCGGGCCGCATGCACCCCACGATCGCGCGCGGGGGCGTCGCCGCCTTCAGCGCCCGCGGCGACCTCGTCGTCGATCCCTTCTGCGGCAGCGGCACCGTCCTCGTCGAGGCCATGGCGGCGGGGCGTCGCGCGCTCGGCGTCGACGCGAGCCCGCTCGGCGCCGCCATCGCGCGCGTGCGCACGACGCTGCTCGGCGCCGAGGGCCGCGCGCGCCTCGAGCGCGAGGCCGCCGCGATCGCCGAGGAGTCAGGCGAGCGCGCGCGCAAGCGGCGGCGGCCCGAGCTGCCAGCGTGGGCGCGCGGCGAGCTCGCGCGCTTCCACGCGCACGTGCTCTTCGAGCTGCTCGGGCTCCGTCAGCTCGTGCTCGCGACGCCCGACGACGACGTGGGGCAGGCTTTGCGCCTCTGTTTGTCCTCGCTGCTGGTGAAGTTCATGAAGACCGGGCCCGAGGCGCCGCGCGACGGCGAGACGAAGCGCATCGGGCGTGGCGTGCCCTCGCGCATGCTGGCCGATCGCGCGGCCGAGCTCGCGCGCGGGTTGGCGGCGCTCGAGGCGCGCACGCCCGCGGGGACCGCGGCGCCGCGCGTGCTGCTCGGCGACGCGCGCAAGCTCGACGCCGTGGGCACGGCCGAGGCGTCACTCGTTCTGTCGTCGCCGCCCTACGCGGGGACGTACGACTACGCCGAGCTCCACGACGTGCGCTTCACCTGGCTCGAGCTGCCGCGTGCGCGCTTCCGCGAGACGCAGCTCGGCGCGCGGACGGGCGCCGCGGGCGCCTTCGCGCGCGCTTGGCGGGAGGCGCAGCGGTGCTGGATCGCCGAGATCGCGCGCGCGCTGCGGCGGGGCGGGCACGCCCTGCTCGTCGTCGGTGACGGCATCGTCGACGGGCGTGTCGAGGACGCGCCCGAGGGCGTGGCCTCGGCGGCCGCGCCGCTCGGGCTCGAGCCCGTCGCGCGGGCCTCGCAGGGGCGCGCCATCCACGACGCGCGCGTGCGCGCCGTCTACGGTGAGCGCCCGCGCCGCGAGCACCTGCTCCTGCTGCGCAAGGCCGGTTAGCGGTAGGATGGCCGCATGGCCGATCGGGAGGGCGAGGGCGCGCGTACGGGCGAGCTCGCCGAGAACGAGCTCGCCCGGCAGCTCGCGACGCTGGCGCTCGCCGACGTCGGTCCGTCGGGGCCCGTCGAGGCGACGGCCGCGGCCGGTTGGTGGAACTTGCTCGCGCGCCTCGGGCTCTTCCCGCCGCTCGTCGTCGTGCACGATCTGGGGCTCCTGCTGACCCGCGCGCGGCAGGGGACCCCCCGGCGGATCCGGCGCGTCCCGCCCGCCGGCGCGGGCCCCGTGCTCGAGCGCTACGAGGCGTTGCTCGGCGCCGTGGCGGGCTCCGAGGCCGTGGACGAGCTCCAAGCGGCCCCCCTCCCGGACGAGACGGTCGCCGTCATCCTCGCGAGCCTGCTGGGCGACGTCTACCTGCGCTGGCCGGGCAGGCCGCGCGTCGCGCTCGCGGGCGCGCTTCCGCTCGTCTCGCCGGCGTTCGAGCGCGAACGCGCCGGGCTCGCGCGCGAGCACGACCCCGCGTGGGCCGTGACGTTTTTGCAACGGCTGGTCGAGCACGAGCGCAGCCTCCTGGCGCGCCTCGAGCAGCTCGAGGCCAATGCCCTGCGCCTCCTCGGCCTCTTCCCGCTCGAAGCGGGCGGAGCGGGCGGCAGCCTCGCGGAGCTGTACCAGCTCGTCAGCACGGCCGGGCTCGCCGACGTCGTCGACTTCTCGCTGCAGCTGCTGCCGTCGCTGCTCGAGACGAAGCGCCGGCCCTCGGCCCAGCGCTTCTCGATCGACGGCTACGCCTCCGTCGAGCGGCGCGGCAACCTCGACGCGCTCTTGCCGAGCGAGCTCGCGCACGACGACGAGGTCTTCGGCCTCAAGGCGCTCTCCGACGATTTGCTCTATTACGGGCACGAGCGCCGCCCCGACGCGGCCCGGCGCCTCCACTACATCCTCGTCGACGCGAGCGCATCGATGCGCGGCGCGCGCGAGGTCTTCGCGCGTGGCCTCGCGCTCGCGCTCGCCAAGACCTTCACGCTGCGTGGGGGCGACGTTTGGGTGCGCTTCTTCGACAGCCGGCTCTCCGAACGCCTCGACGTGGGGCGCGCGCCGCGGCGCGAGCTGCCGCGCTTCTTGACCTTCAAGTCGGAGCGCGGCCGGAACTACGCGCGCGTCTTCGGCGATCTCGCGGCCGAGGTCGCCCGGCTGCGGCGCGAGAGCGCGCGCGAGATCGCGCTGACGTTCATCTCGCACGCCGAGTGCCACATTCCGCTGCCCATCGTCGAAGCGCTCGTGCGCGACACGACGCTCTACGGGATCTTCGTGCTGCCCTCCAAGCCCATCGACCTCGAATACCTGCCGCGCCTGCACCGCCACCAGGTCGTGACGGCCGAGTCGCTCGCGCGGGGCGCCGAGAAGCGCCGGCGCGCCCTCGAGATCGTCGAGGACGCGGCGCTCGACCGCTGATGGCCACGCGCGAGGACGTCGAGCTGCGACAGCGCGCCGAGCGGGCTCTGCGCGCGGGCCGCGCGCGCGAGGCGCTCATTCTTTACACGGCGCTCCTCAGCAAGGTCGAGATCTACGACGCCCGCCGCTACGACGCCTGGCTGGAGGGGGCGCTCGCGGCCTATGAGGCGCTCGGGCGCTCGCGCGAGGCCGGCTACGTCCTCTTCGGCCTGCGTCGCTTCGCGGAGGCGCAGCGCCACTTCCCCGCCGCCGAGCGGCCCCTCGAGTGGGCGCTCGCAGCCTCGCGTCTCGGGCGGCACGCCGAGGCGGCCCGCGTCCTCACCGAAGCTGGCCAGTCGGTGCTCGCCGCCGTCGAGCTCGAGGCGGTGGGCGCGCACGGGGCGGCGCGCCTCGAGTGGGAGCGCGTCGTGCGCGACCCGCGCCTCGGCGG
>DASZFV010000494.1:0-4024 GCA_035939455.1 Polyangia bacterium | reverse complement strand
GGCGGGCGGCGGGCCGGTGGGCCGTGCGTAGGCCGTGCCGCGCACGTCGGTGATGGCCTCGGGCGCCTCGCCCGCCGCGAGTCGGTGCGCGATCTCGACGATGGCGCGCTCGCCGTTGCCGAAGACGAGCAGATCGGCCTTGGCGTCGAGCAGCACGGAGCGCCGCACCTTGTCCGACCAGTAGTCGTAGTGCGCGATGCGGCGCAAGCTGGCCTCGATGCCGCCCAGCACGACGGGCACGTCGCCGAAGGCCTCGCGGCAGCGCTGCGCGTAGACGATGACGGCGCGGTCGGGCCGAAACCCGCCCTCCCCGGCGGGCGAGTACGCGTCGTCGGAGCGCAGGCGGCGGTCCGAGGTGTACCGGTTCACCATCGAGTCCATGTTGCCGGCCGTGACGCCCCACATGACGTTGGGTCGGCCGAGCGCGCGGAAGGCCTCGGCGCTGCGCCAGTCGGGTTGCGCGATGATCCCCACGCGGAAGCCGTGCGCCTCGAGCAGACGCCCCACGAGCGCCATGCCGAAGCTCGGGTGGTCGACATAGGCGTCCCCCGTGACGAGCACGACGTCACAGCTGTCCCAGCCGAGCGCGTCCATCTCCTGCCGCGTCGTGGGCAACACGGGGGCGACGCCGAAGCGCTCGGCCCAGTGCTTGCGACGCGCGAACAGCGTGCGCGGCACCCGGTCGGGCGAGACGAGCGTGAAGGGCCATGTCGACGTCGAGGTCGACGCCGGACGCCCTCCGGAGTCACCGGGATGCATGGTTTCCAGTGATAACACGGCGGCCGCGATCCGTGGCATCATGGGTCGGGGACAGATGCAGGCGCCGGAGGGACAGGAGCAGAGGCAGTACCCGCGGTTCGGGCTGGGCCTTCCGGTGACGCTGCTCTTCGGCCTGCGCAAGCAGAGCGTCCCGGGCGAGCTGCAGGACATCTCGTGCGGCGGCTGCTTCTTCAAGTCGCGCGTCGCGGTCGACGTCGATCGGCGCATCTCGGTCGTGCTGGCGGACGCCTCGGGCAAGACCTGCAGCGCCTCGGGCCGGGTCGTGCGAACGATCGCCTACACGGGCTTCGCCGTCCTCTTCGACGACGCCGGGAGCCAGGCCGTCGGCGAGTTCATCAAGGGCTTCGGGCCGCTCACGCAGGCCGACCGCATCGCGCGCCTTTCGACCGAGCTTCGGCCCGAGATCCAGATTCTCTAGGAGCCCTCTCCCGCGTCGGGTGAGCCGGTCTCCGTGCCTGCCGCGTCGGCCTGCCCTGCCTCGGACCCGCCGTCGGCGCCCGCCTCTGGTGCCGTGTCGGTCGCGCCCACCTCCGGCGCACCATCGGTCGCGCCCGACTCCGGCGCACCATCGGTCGCGCCCGACTCGGGAGCGCCTCCGTCGGCGTTCGCCACCTCCGCCCCGCCCTCGTGCTTGCCCGCGTCGGCGTCCGGCGCGCCTCCGTCGGGGCCGCCGCGCATGAGCACCGCCGTGCCCGAGGCCGTGCAGATCAAGATCGACCCCGCGATGTCGTTGTCGATCTGATCTCCCGAGAGCGAGAGCGTCCACTTGTCGATCGCGACCGTCTGCGGGCCGAGCGCCCCGACGTCGAGCGTGCAGGTCTGCTGCGGCTCGACCGTCGCCTTGGCGCCCGCGACCTTGAACTTCACCGCGCACGCCGTCCCTAGGCCCAGGCTGATCGTCGAATCATCGACCTTCGTGAACACGACGGGGAGACCCGTGAGCGAAAACGGCGTCGTGATGAGCGCGCACGTCGGCGTGAGCTGGCCCGACGTGAAGGTCCAGGTCCCCAGGAACTTCGTCGTCTGATCGCCGCCGCCTCCACCGCACGAAGGCATGACGGTGAGCGCGAGCACGGGCGCGAGCAGATAAGCCAGCGGGAGTCTTCGTCTTGAGAACGTCATGCGCGCGCATGTTACCCGGATCGGGCGCCTTCGGATATTCTCTCCGCCGTCATGAACGAATCGCCTCGTCATTCCGTCCCACGGGCTTTCGCGCGACACGCCCTCGCGTTCGCGCTGCTCGCATCGCCTCTCTGCGCAACGGGCTGCACGGTCCTCGTCCAGCTCCCTTCGACGCCGCGCCTGCAAGCGCTCACCGAGGAGCAGGTCTTCGCCATGGCCCCGCCGCCCGACTGGTCGGCCCCGCAGCCCGACAACCCCGCGTCGGCCGCCGTCGACGTCAACTGCGGCCTCGGCCCACGCACCTCGACGGGCGTCATGTACGGCGCCATCAGCGTGCGCGGCCGCGCGGGCTCGCCCACGCTCGCGCCCCTCAACCTCTCGCTCGTCCTCGACCGCTCGGGCTCGATGGCCGGCGAGCCCTTCCGCAACATGCTCCTCGCGGCGGAGACCTTCGTCAGGCAGCTCCGCGACGGCGACCGCGTCTCCGTGATCGCGTTCTCCGACGGTGTCTACGAGGGCGCACCGTCCGTCGTCATCGACGCGGGCTCGCGCAACGCCGTCATCGCTGGCATCCGAGGACTGCGCGACGGCGGCGGCACCTTCTTCTCGGGCGGCCTGCTCGCGGGGCTCGCCGAGGTCTTCGGCGCCTTTCAAGCTTGGCAGATCAACCAGGTCATCCTGTTCTCCGACGGGCAGCCCAACATCGGCATCACGAGCACGCCCGAGCTCGCGCGCATCGCCGGGCGCGCGTCCGAGTCGGGCGTGAGCGTCACCACCATCGGCTTCGGCCGGGACCACGACGAGCTGCTCATGCAGAGCATCGCCGATGCCTCTGGTGGCAATTATTACTACGTCGACTCCCCGGCCGACATGTCTGCCATCTTCCAGCGCGAGGCGGGCGCCATCCTGCGCAGCGCCGCGCGGGCGACGGACGTCGAGATGCAGCTGCCGCCCGGGCTCGTCCTCGACGACGTCATGGGCTACGACTACGTCGTCACGGGCCCCGGCCACGTCTTCGTGCGCATGGGCAGCATCCCGCACGACGAGGAGCGCTACGTCGTGCTCAAATTCCGGCCCGTGGGCGCGGGCGCCCTGCCCCTCGGCATCGTGTATGCCGATCTGGCGCGCCGGGGGCGCTTCTCGGTCTCGTGCGGCCCGCGCTTCAACGCCGCGCGGGGAGGCGCCGAGCTGTGGGCGCTCGAGCTCGCGGGGCACGCCGAGGCCGCGTGGGGCATGCAGGAGGCCATGGCCTGGTCCGACCAGGGCAGCGAGGTCTTCGTGATCTCGCAGCTCGGGACCACGCGCGGCATCATCGCGACGCTGCGCGAAAAACTGGGTCCGCAGGCGCTCGGCCCCGAGGACCAGATGCTGCTCGGCGCGCAGGCCGAGCTCGGCCTCAACGTCGCGACGGGCGCGACGACCTCGCTCCTGAACGGCGGCGTCGGCGGTCTGCTTCACTTCGGCGAAAAGCAGGCGGTGAGCAACGCCACGACCGCCGTCGCCTTCAAGGTCGACAACACCTTCCGCGAGCGCGTGCGCACCGGCGTCCCCATGGCCTTCCGAGGGGGAACGGGCACCTGGTTCGTGGCGCGCGGCACGCCTTACAAGCAGCGCGACACCGACGGGAGCCTGCGCTTCAAGCGCGTGCGCTTCAAGACCTACGAGATGCTGCGCGTGCGCGCGCACTGAACGGAGCGGCCCCGGCGCGCCTGGGCTTCGTGGCAAGCTTCGTCGCAGGCTTCGTGGCGGGCTTCGTCGCGGGCTTCGCGGCGGGCTCATCCGCCCCGAGGCCGCGCGCGGCGGCGTGGTCCATGGCGAGGAAGATCGCGCCCGTGAGCTCGGCGCGGTTGCCCAGCGTCGAGGGCACGACGGCCACGCCGGCCGGCAGCAGCGAGTGCCGCGCCACGGACGCGCGCACCGGACCCACGAGCGTCTCGCCCGCCTGCGCGACCGCGCCGCCCAGGACGACCATCTCGGGGTTGAGGACGTTCAGCAGGTAGGCGATTCCGCGCCCCAGGTACTCGCTCGCCTCGCCGAGAATGCGGCGCGCCACGGGATCGCCCTCGCGGGCCGCCGCCGCCACCGACGTCGACGACAGCGGCATCGGCAGCTCGGCGAGGAC
>DASZFV010000493.1:0-1712 GCA_035939455.1 Polyangia bacterium | reverse complement strand
CGCGCTCGGACCGCGCACGCTCCTGCTGGCGCTCGGGCCGCTGTACCGAGAAGAAGGGGCCGACGCCATCCTCGCGGGCGTCGAGCGTCTCGCGCCCTTCGACGTCGTCACGGTGATCGCCCCGCGCGGCGACCAGGAGCTCGTCGAGCGCGCGCGCCTGCTCGCGATCCAGCACCCGGGTCGTATCGCGCTGCTCCCCGGCGCAGACGCGGCCGGCGATCGGGCCGCGCGAGCCGCGGCCGACGCCATGCTGCTCGGCGACGATCACGATCAGGCGGGCCGTGCCGCCGGCCTGGCGCTCCTCTACGGCACGCTCCCCATCGCGCCCGACACGGGCGCCAATCGCGACTACCTCGTCGACCACGATCCGCGCTCGGGCACCGGCCACGCCGTGCTCTACGGCCAGGCGACGCCATTCGAGATCGAGAGCGCCGTGCGCCGCGCGCTCGCCGTGCGCGCCGACGGCGACGCATGGACCGCGCTCGTGCGATCGCTCCTCGCGAGCGCTCCCCGCTGGGCCCAGACCGCCGACGCGGTCGACGAGATCGCGGCGCAGTACGTCTGAGCGCGGCCTCGGGCGCGCGTTCTCTCCCGCGTTCTAACGACCGGCGCGACCGGCCAAGCCCGTCCGGTGCGTGGCCGTGACGCGCACGCCCAACTCGCCGTCGACGTCGCACAGCTCGCCCTCGGCCCAGACCTCACCGCCCACACGCAGCAGGACCGGCGCGGCGCCCACGCGACCAAACGCGAGCACGGCGCCCGGACCGAGCCCCACGACGTCCTCGCCGCGCAACGTGACGCGGCCCAGCTCCGCGATGACCTCGATGGGCGCGGCCGCGAGCGCCGCCGTCAGATTCGCCGTTTCGTCTATCGTCTCGTCGCGCATGTGCATCTCCCTCGTGACGTCCTCGGACCCCGCCTCGTCCACGAACGGCCGCGCGGGGACCGACGCGGGCGCGGGGCGAAAGGCGTCCTCCAGCGTGACCCGCCCATCCTCGGCGAGCCATCCGAAGGCCGCGAAGTCGCCGAAGATGACGCGCACCGACCGCGCCAGCGAGGCGGGGCCCGGCTCACCGTCGAAGACCACGGCGTCCCCGGCGATGACGCCCGCGAGCGCGGCCACCTCGAGCGACGTCCGCGCCAGCTCCACGCGGATCTCGACCTCGAGGGCCCCGAGCGCCGCGTCCGTCGGCGGCGGAACGCCCACGCCGCGAGCCAACTCGACGGCACCTCCAGCCGCGCCCAGCCGGAGACCGCCGCGACGGTCAGCGCGATCCGGATCGCGACGCCGCCCCGGGCGTCGGCGGGCGCGGAGAGCGAGACCGAGAATGGAGCGCCGAGCCCGTGCGTCAGGCTTGCCACGATCCCGGCGACGACGCCGCGCTCGCCCAACCCGAGTCGCGCGAGCGAGCCTGGCGCGCGCACGTCGCCGCCGAGCGCGCGGCCAATCACCCGTTGCGCGAGCGCGGCATCGATCACGAGCCGTCCCGCCTCCCCCCCGCGCGAGATGCCGAGCACGACGTCGCTCGCGGCGTCGACCCGCGCGGTGCCGAGCGCTTCCACGCCCTCGACCGCGAGTGCCACCGTCCCGAGCTCGCCAAGCGGAGTCTCGATCCGACGCGGCAGCGCCGCGAGCAGACGCGCCGCCCGCGTCAGCGCCGCGGCGTCGCGCGCGCTCACGCGCGGCAGCTCGTGTGGTCTTATCGCAACGA
>DASZFV010000492.1:0-5285 GCA_035939455.1 Polyangia bacterium | reverse complement strand
ATCGTCGACTCGATCTTCAGCCGGTTCCGCACGATCCCCGCGTCCCCCATGAGCCGCTTGACGTCCGCCGCCCCGAACCGCGCCACCTTCTTCACGTCGAACCCCGCGAACGCGCGCCGGTACCCCTCGCGCTTGTGCAGCACCGTCGACCAGCTCAGCCCCGCCTGCGCGCCTTCGAGGACCAGAAACTCGAAGAGCACGGGATCGTCGTGCACCTCCCGGCCCCACTCCTCGTCGTGATAGGCGATCATGAGCGGGTCGTCGCCCGCCCAGGGGCAGCGCTTGACCGGCTTCACTTCGCTTCCGGCGGGACGTACTCGGCGGGCTTGTCGGTCGAGCCATCGCCGAAGAAGAACTTCTCCGCCTGCTCCATGAGCAGCTTCTGGCCCTGCGGCGACGTCAGGTCGAGTCGGTACTCGTTCACGATCATCTTCGAGGCCTCGATCCACTGCTGCCAGGCTTGCTGCGAGACGTTGTCGTAGATGCGTTTGCCCAAGTCGTTGTTGAAGGGCTTGTAGACCATGCCGGGCAGCTCTTGCCCGAGCTTTACGCACTTGACCATCCGGGGCATCGCTTCGTCTCCTCGATCCTTCCGGGACATCCGGAGGGAGGAGACTATGTCATCTTCGGTGCCCGCGTGCGAAGCCCGCGGCGCGCGCACAAGAAACGCCGAAGACGCACACGCGAAACATGAAGGCGTGTAGCGTGCGCCGCATGAGCAAGATCCATTTCATCGGCGGCGAGAAGGGCGGCGTCGGCAAGTCGGTCGTCGCGAGGCTCTTCGTGCAGTGGTGCATCGACAAGCCGCTGCCCTTCGTGGCCGTCGACGCCGACGAGTCGCACGGCGCGCTCCTGCGCCACTACCCGACGTTCGCGCGCGCCATCGACCTCGCGCGGCCGGAGAGCGCCGACGAGATCGCGTCGCTCGCGCTCGACGCCGACCGCCGCGTCATCGTCGACCTCCCCGCGCAGAGCGATCGCCTCGTGGCCGCCTGGCTCGCGGAGGCCGGCGTGCTCGACCTCGCGCGCGAGTCGAACGTCGAGGTCATTTTTTGGCACGTCATGGACGACGGCAAGGACGCGATCGCGACGCTCGGGCGGCTCGTCGAGCGCTACGCCAAGCGCGCCGCCGAAAATGTCCGCTTCGTCATCGTCGAGAACCTGGGCCGCGGCAAGGAGTTCTCGCTCTTCGATCGCTCGCCCGCGCGGGCGGCGGCCAGCGCGGCCGGCGCCGTCACGATCCAGCTCCCCGAGCTCCACGCGCCCGCCATGCGCAAGCTCGATCGCTCCGACGGCAGCTTCTGGGCCGCCGTCAACAACCCCGCCTTCGCGCCCGACCTCTTCACGCGCATGGATCGCCAGCGCATCAAGGCCTGGATGGTCACCGCGTACGACCAGCTCGCTCGCCTCGGCGACCTGGCGTAGCGCCTCGTTCTTCGCGCCAGCGGCCGGAAGATAGCCGAAGTGCTATTCACCAATCAGGGCCACGCGACGTGGCATTCTTCGCTGCGCCATGCCCAAGACACCCTCCCAGCCCCGCGCCAAGAAACCGAGCGGCACGCCGCGCAAGCGCCGTGGCGTCAAGCTCAAGCCGACCCAGCTCGGCGCGACCGAGCTCGCGCTCGCCGAGCCGCCCGCCGAGCTCGCCGCGCTCGCCGACGCCGTGCGCGCCGACGGCGGGCAGGTGCTCGCCTCGTACCGCGAGCCGCTCGGCGGGCACGCGCTCATGCTCGTGGCGCTGCCGATCTCGCAGGTCGTGCCCACACCCTTCCAGCGCGACATCTCCGACGCGCACGTCCGGCGCCTCACGCAGGCCATGGACAAGACGCAGCGGTTCCTCGACCCCATCATTGTCGTGCGCGAGAAGACCGAGCACGGGCAGTATTGGACGCCGAACGGCTACCACCGCCTGACGGCGCTCAAGGAGCTCGACGCCAAGAGCATCCTCGCGTTGCTCGTGCCCGAGCGCGCCGTCGCCTACCAGATCCTCGCGCTCAACATCGAGAAGGCCCACAACCTGCGGGAGAAATCCATCGGCGTGCGGCGCATGTACGTCGATCTCGCGGCCATGCCGGACGCCAAGGAAAAGGAAGAGGACTACACGCTCGAGTTCGAGGAGCCGGCCCTCGCGACGCTCGGCTTCGCCTACGAGGAGCGCGGGCGCCTCTCGGGCGGCGCCTACCACGCGATCTTGCGCAAGGTCGACAAGTGGTTGCCGGGCCGCCTCGTCGACGCCATCGACGTGCGACGCGCACGCGCCAAGCTGCTGCTCGACTTCGACGAGGCCGTGCAGGGCGTCGTCGACGGGCTCAAGGAGCGCGGGCTCACGAGCCCGTACCTGCGCAACTTCGTCGTCTCGCGCGTCAACCCGCTGCGCTTCATCAAGGGCGAGCCGCCGCCCATCGACGAGCTCCTGCCGTCGATGGCCAAGCGCGCGCGCGGCATGAACCTCGACAAGATCAAGCCGGGCGACGTCGCGCGCTCGGGCGGCCCTGCCGAAGCGGCGCCCGAGTGAGCGCATCGCCGCGCCCGCCCCCGCGGGCCGTCATCTTCGACCTCGACGGGACGCTCACCGAGCCGCTGCTCGACTTCGACGCCATGCGCGCCGAGATCGGCCTGCCCGCCGGGCCCATCCTCGAGCAGCTCGCGCACGCCGACGCCGAGACGCGCGCGCGCGCCGACGTCATCCTGCGCCGCCACGAGCTCGACGCCATCGCGCGCGCGACGCTCGCCGAGGGCTGCGCGGAGGTGCTCGCGCACCTCGCGGCGCGCGCCATCCCGGCCGCCATCCTCACGCGCAACGTGCGCGAGGTCGTCGACGCGTTCACGCGCGCCTTCGGATTCTCGTTCGCCGCCGTCTATACGCGCGAGGATGGGCCGCACAAGCCCTCACCGGCGGGCGTGCTCGCCCTCTGCCAAAAGATGGGCTTCCCGCCCGCCGAGACGCTCGTCGTCGGCGACTACAAGTTCGACATCCTCGCGGGGCGCGCCGCGGGCTGCGCCACGGCGCTCGTCACGACGACGTACAACCCCGCGCCGCATGAGCTCACCGAGTGGGGCCCGCCCGACGTCGTCGTCGCGTCGCTCCGCGAGCTCCTGCCTTGGTTCTGGCCCGACGGCTGATCAGGCCGCCGCGGGAGGCGGGGGCTCGAGCACGGCCTGCAGCAGCCGCGGCAGCGCGTTCGCGAACTGGCCCTTGGCCATGACCTGACCCGCGCCCTTGGCGCGCGCCGCGTCCATGAGGTCGGTGCGCTCGTGGTCGATGAAGGCGACGCTCGGCACGGCCCGCGCCGCGGGATCGCTTGACAGCGCGTCGAGCGCCTCGAGCGCGCGCGGCACGCGCAGGTCCACGATGACGAGCTTGGCCTCGCGCGCCGCCGTCGCGAGCGCCTGCGGATCGCGCGCGCCGGCGATCGTGAGGCCGACGTGCTTGGCCGCCTCGCGTACCTTCGACGCGAACAGCATGTCCGTGATGAAGTGGACGACGTCAGCCACCGTGGAGGACGCTCCGAATCGCGTGGGAATGAATGCGGGAGGAAAAAATAATGTCCCGAGCACCCGGTTGGCTGGTTACCGTTGCTCCCTTCCGGGCCTGGCGGGGTTCGCCGGCGTTCCGTCGCCCGGGACCCCCCTTTTCTGTCACAGAAGCGCGCGCAGATCCAGCCTGGCCTCGACGGGCCCGTGCTATGAAGCGCACATGAGTGACTCCAAGCTCGTAGGCAAGAAGGCGCCCGCCTTCAGCGCGCCGGACCAGGACGGCAAGACGGTGAAGCTCGACGAGTACAAGGGCCGCTGGGTGGTCCTGTACTTTTATCCGAACGACGACACGCCCGGCTGCACGACCGAGGCCTGCGACTTCACGAACGGCCTCAAGGATTTCGAGAAGCTCGAGGCGTCGGTGATCGGCTGCAGCCCCAACAGCGAAGAGAGCCATCGCAAGTTCATCGCGAAGTACAAGCTCAAGGTCCGCCTGCTATCGGACCCGTCGCACGCCGTGATGGAAAAGTACGGCGCCTGGGGCGAGAAGGTGCTCTACGGCAAGAAGTCGATCGGCGTCATCCGATCGACCGCTCTCATCGATCCCGAGGGCCAGGTCGCGCACCACTGGCCGCGCGTGAAGGCCGCTGGCCACGCGGAACAGGTCCGTGAAAAGCTGAAAGAGCTGCGATCCTGAAATCCTGAGGAGAGAGAGGGATTCGAACCCTCGGTACCTTTCGGTACACACGATTTCCAATCGTGCCCCTTCGGCCACTCGGGCACCTCTCCGCAAGCGTGGGAACCCTGAGAGGTCCCACACCGTGCGCAACCGTGGGAACCCTGAGAGGGGTTCCCACACCCTCCCGCGCCGACTCAGCCGAGCAAAGCTCGTCCTCGCCGGGGTTGGTTGGGCTTGGTTGCTGCGAGGAGAGGGTGGGAGTCGAACCCACGTTGGACTTGCGCCCAAACCTGATTTCGAATCAGGCGCTTTCGGCCACTCAGCCACCTCTCCGTATAGTAATTTCAACTACTTAGAAGCGTGTTTTGAGTCGTCCTCCCGCCGTTGTTTTGCCATTGTTCCGTCGCTGCTTTTTCGCAGCCCTGCGGGCCGGGAGATTTAACACTTTCGGGTCCCGGAGATCGACAGAAACCGCTTCGGAGTCGGCCGCGCTGAATCCCCTCAGGCGTTCTTGGTTCGACGTCGTCGGACGACCGCGAGCTCTTTGCGGCGCTTTGGGGTTGATCGCGACTGCTCATTTTGCGCCTGCTTCTTCTCGACGCGCTGGCGCGAGGGCGACGGCGGCGGCGCGTGCGTCGCCAGCCAGCGTTCCAGTTCAGCGCGATCCAGCGCGACGATCGGCGTGCTGGCTATCTGCGCATATTCACTGAGGGCCTGCCGCGCAAGCGCGATGGCGCGAGCGGGCTTGCGGCCGCTCTGGAGGACAGCGCGCGCCAGCGGGAAGCGCACCTCGGCCAGCCGAAGCGGCGGCGAATGATTGGCCTCCCGAATGGCCAGCGCGCGCTCGAGCACGGCCACCGCTTCGTCGAGGCGTCCCGTTCCTTGATAGCAAAGCCCCAACGTCCGCATGGGGAGCGTCGCCCTGCCCTTGCCATCGGTCTCGCGCTCGAAGATGTCTAGCGCGGAGAGCGCCGCGACCCGCGCGGCCTCGAATTGCCCCAGCCGCCAGAGGAATTGCCCGTGGTTGGCGACGACGAGGGCCGTACGGGGGTGATCGCGCCCCAGCGTGGCGGTCAGGATGTCGACGGCACGCTGGTTTATCTCGAGCGCCCCGGCGAAGTCGGCGCCG
>DASZFV010000491.1:0-12545 GCA_035939455.1 Polyangia bacterium | reverse complement strand
CGCGGGGTGAGCGACGCTCGCGAAGGTCACGGGGGCCGTCTCGTCGGTGACGCGGTCGTGACCGATCGCGAACGGCCACGGGCCGAGCGGCTCGGTGAGCGGCGCGAGGCGGTTGTTGGTGTTGTACTGGACGACGAGCGTCCCGCCGCCCTCGACGTAGGCCATGAGCGCGGCGTGAGCGGCGCGCAGCCGCTCGCTCGTGTTGAAGGCGCGCACGCCCGTAACGACGGCGTCGAAGCGGGCGAGCGAGGCCGCCCCGAGCGCGCTGTCGTCGAGGAGCGTGACCTCGTAGCCGACGCGCCGGAGGCTCGCCGGCACCTCGTCGCCAGGCCCGGGGACGTAGCCGATGCGCGCGCCGCCCTTCGCGAGGTGAACGGGCACGAGGCGCACGTCGGCGTCGGCGAGCCAGGTCTGGATCGGGATGTGGGCGTGATCGATCGTGACGACGCCGCGCGCGTAGGACGTGCCGCCCACCTCAGCGGCGACGCGGAGCACGCCGGGCGCGGACGCGCCCTTCGCCGCCGCGCGCACGCGGAAGGTCAACGTGGCCTCGGCGCCCGGGCGCGGCAGCGAGAACGACGCCGTGGGCGGCTCGACGACCCAGCCCGCGGGCGGCGCGGGGCGGACGACGCCCTCGACGCCGGGCGCGCCGGCGACCACACGCACGACGAGCGCGCGCGGCCCCGCGTCGGGGAACATGAGGACGCTCGCGTCGGGGCGCACCGACACGAGCGGCGTGATCGTCACGGGGCGATGGCGCTCGCCCATGACGGGGTCGGTCCACTTGTAGTGCACGGCGCGCTCGACCGTGAACGCCCGGCCGGCGAGCGTGAGCCCGAACGCCACGCGCAGCGCGGGCTCGCTCTCGGGTGCGCCGATGAGCCTGGCGTCGGCGACGCGATAGAGCCCGGCCTCGGGCGGCGCCTCCAGCCAGTAGGGCGTCGTGGCGGGCTCCTCGACGGGCACGCGGATCGTGCGCCTCACCTCGAGCGCCGCGCTGGCGGCGTCGGCGGTGGGCGCCCCGACGATCTTGCCCACCGGAACGCTCGCTGACTCGAAGGGAAAGCGCAGCTCGTCGAGCGTGACCTTGATGGGCGCGCGATCGATGGCGCTCGCCGCGACCTCGAGCTCGTGGCCCGGCGCGACCTCCGACGCCGCGGCCGTCGCCTCGACGAAGAGGCCCGCGCACGCGAGGACGAGGTCGGCGACCTCTCGCTTCTTCTGCGCGCGGATCGACGCGTCGGGCGCGGCGTCGAGCGCCCGATCGAGCGCGAGCAACGCCGGGATAGACGCGTAGGGCTTGGTGGCGTCGAAGGCGCGAGCGGCCTTGTCCGTGAGGCCGCGCAGGATCCCCGCCGCCTTCGAGGGAAAGCGATCCCACGTGAGCGCGAGGCCCGCGAACAGCGTGGCCGGACCGGGCTTCTTCTTCCCGGCCGTCGCGGTCTCGTCGAGCACCTTGAAATACTCGACGATGGGCCCGCGCGCGCGCGCGACGCCGAAGCCCTGGCTCTTGTGCATGCTGCGGCTGTCGGCCGCGAGCTCGCCCATCGAGACCCCGAGCAGCGGGCTGTAGGAGCCGACGTCGAGCTTGATGAAGCCCGAGAGATCGTCCCCCGGCTTGAGGTTCCAGGACGACCTGTTCCAGAGCAGACGACGCGCCTGCCACGGCTCCGTGCCGCCCTCGAGCTGCTCGGGATGGAACTTGGGATCGGCCGCGGCGCGAAAGGCCTCGACGGCGAGCATGGCCGAGGCCGTGTGGTGGCCGTGCGTGTCGCCGCGCTCGGGCGGGAACCGCGTGATGATGACGTCGGGGCGAAAGCGCCGGATGACGGCCACGACGTCGGCGAGCACCGCCTCGCGGCCCCAGATCCGCAGCGTCTCGTCCGGACTCTTCGAGAACCCGAAGTCCCGCGCGCGCGTGAAGAACTGTTCGGCGCCGTCGATGCGTCGCGCGGCGAGCAGCTCCTGCGTGCGGATGAGCCCCAGCTCCGGGCCCTGCTCCGCGCCCACGAGGTTCTGGCCGCCGTCCCCGCGGGTCATCGAGAGATAAGCCGTGCGCACGAGGGCGATGTTCTCGAGGTAGGCGAGGAGGTTCGTGTTCTCGTCGTCGGGGTGCGCGGCGACGTAGAGCACGCGGCCCACGACGCCGAGGCGTCGCAGGGCGAGCTGCACGCGCGCGCCGTCGGGCTCGGGGGGCGGGCCGGAGGCGTGGGCGGGCAGTGTCATGCAGAGGGCAACCAGGAACGACGACAGAATGAGCGTGCGCATGGGAATGGAACCGAAGCTGCCGCAGTATAGTTGAGAGGTCCGGTGGGTCGAACGTTCTCCAGCTCTTATCTCGCCGGCGAGCCCGCCGCGCACGGGTTCCTCACGCGCGACTTCCGCGAGCCCGCGGCGCGCCGCGAGGCCACGCGCGCGGCCGCCGCGCGCCGCACGAGCCCCGCGCTGCTCCGGGTCCTCGCGGCGCAGCAGGCCGGCTTGCCGCCCAGCGTCGCGCGCGACGCCAGCCTGGCGGCGCTCGAGCGCGGCCAGACGGCCGTCGTCGCGACGGGCCAGCAGGTCGGGCTCTTCCTGGGCCCGCTCTACTCCTTCTACAAGGCCGCCTCTGCCATCGCCACGGCCCGCGCGCTCGAGGCCGAGACAGGCGTGCGCACGGTGCCGCTCTTCTGGTTGCAGACGGAGGATCACGACTTCGCGGAGATCGCCGCGTGCCGCGTCGCGCTCGTCGACGGCGCGCCCCTGACGCTGGCGCTCGCGCCCGAGGACACCGCGATGGAGCGCGTGTCGCTCGCCCACCGCCGCCTCGCCCCCGAGATCGCGGCGCTCGTCGAGACGCTGGCGGTGGCGCTCGGTCCCGGGGAGGCGCCCGCGGAGGTCGTTGCGCTCCTGAGGGCCCACTACGCGCCAGGCCGTTCGCCGGCGGCGGCCTTCGCGGGCGTCCTCGCCACGATCTTCGCCGATGAGGGGCTGCTGATCCTCGACCCGCGCGTCGCGCCCGTGGCCGCGCTGGCCGCCCCGCTCTACCGACGCGCCCTCGACGACGCCGGCGCGATCGAGGCGAGCCTGCGCGAGCGCGGGGCCGCCCTTGCCGCGGCCGGGCTCGACGAGCAGATCCCGATCCGCGCGGGCTGCTCGCTGCTGTTCCTTCACCAGCGCGAGGTCGCGGGTCCGCGCTTCCGGCTGCAGCGCGAGGCCGCGTGCTGGAGCCTCTCGGGCGCCGGCGAGACTTTCGAGGACGCCGAGCTGCGCGGCTTGCTAGACCACGACCCCTTGCGGCTCTCCACCTCGGCGCTCATGCGGCCCATCGTGCAGGACGCGCTGCTGCCGACCGCCGCCTACGTGGGCGGCCCGGCCGAGGTCAGCTACTTCGCGCAGCTCGAGCCGGTCTACGAGGTCTTCGGGCTGCCGCCGCCGCTCGTGATCCCGCGCGCGCGCTTCCGCGTCCTCGACGCGCCGACGCGGCGGCGCCTCGAGCAGCTCGGGCTCTCGTCCGACGACGCCACCCGTCCGCGCGCCGAGCTCCTCGCGCGCCTGGGCGCCGGAGCGGCCGTCGCGGGACCGGACCCGGACGCGCTCCGGCGCCTGGTCTCCGAGCACATCACGCCCGCCGTCGCGGAGCTCACGCGGGCCGCGCTCGCCGCGGACGCGCGCCTCGGCCGCCCCGCGGCGCGCACGCGCGCCGGCGTCGAGAGCGCCCTCGAACGCTTCATCGGGCGCTACGCGCGCGCGCGACACGAGCGCGACGAGGTCGTGACGGCCCGCCTCGACAAGCTCCAGCGCGCGCTCGTCCCCGAGGGCGTCCCTCAGGAGCGCTACTACGGGTGGTCGTCGCTCGCGGCGCGCGTCGGCCCCGCGACGCTCAAGCGCCTCGTCCTCGAACGCCTCGCCGCCGACCCGTTTCCCTCGACGCTCCAGGAGCTGTGCCCGTGACGCCACGCCTCTCGGTCGGGGTCGCGTGCTTCTCGACGTTCGGGGGCAGCGGCGTCATCGCCGCCGAGGTCGCGACCTCGCTCGCGCACCGCGGTCACCGCGTGCACGTGTTCAGCGACGCGCCGCCGGGCCGTCTCGACCGCAGCCACGACGGCGCCGCCTTCCACCGCGTCGAGGCGCCGGCCTACCCGCAGCTCGGCCACGATCTCTACACGCTCGCGCTCGCCTCCAAGATCATCGACGTCGCGCGCCGCGAGGGTCTCGACGTCGTCCACGCCCACTACGCGCTCCCCCACGCCGTGAGCGCGGAGCTGGCTCGCCAGGTGCTGGCCGGCGAGCACCCGGCGTCCGCCCCGCGCGTCGTGACGACCTTGCACGGCACCGACACGACGCTCGTCGGCATCGACCCGACGTTCCTGCCGCTCACGCGCTTCTCGGTGCTCGGGAGCGACGCCGTGACGGTGCCCTCGCGCTGGCTCGCCGAGGTCACGCGCCGCAACCTCGACCTGCCGCCGGCGCTCTCGATCGACGTCGTCCCGAACTTCGTCGATACCAGCCGCTTCGAGCCCACCGGCAGCCCGCCCGCGGCGCCGCCCGTGATCGTCCACGTCTCGAACTTCCGCGCGCTCAAGCGCGTCACCGACGTCGTGCGCGTGTTCGCGATCGTGCGCGCCAGCCGTCCCGCGCGCCTGCGCCTCGTCGGCGACGGCCCCGAGCGCGCGGCCGTCGAGGCGCTCGCGCGCTCGCTCGGCGTCGCGGGCGACGTCGAGCTCGTGGGCGAACGCGACGACCTGCCTGCGTCGCTCACGGACGCCGCGGTCTTCCTCCTGCCCAGCGAGACAGAGAGCTTTGGCCTCGCCGCGCTCGAGGCTCTCTCCTGCGGCGTGCCCGTGGTCGCCTCGCGCGTGGGCGGCGTGCCCGAGGTCGTGCCCGACGGCGAGGTGGGCTTCCTGCACGCCGTCGGAGACTGCGCGGGCATGGCCGCGTCGACGCTGCGGCTCCTCGACGATCCCGCCCTGCGCGCGCGCCTCGGTCGCGCCGCGCGCGCGCACGCCGAGGCTCATTTTCGCGCCCCGCCCGTCGTCGATCGCTACGAGGCGATCTACGCCCGGGTCCTGGCGGCGCCCCGCCGCTCTATTTGACCTTCTTCTTCCAGTCGACGAGTCCCTTCTTGACGTCGGGCTCGAGGAAGAAGTTGCCGTTCTTGGCGCCCAGCGCCTCGGCCTTCTCGGCCACGGCGACGGCGTCCTTGTAGCCACCCTTGGCGGCCAGGAGCTGCGCCTTGATCCAGTCGTTAAACCAATCCTCCTTGAGCGCGAGCGACTGGTCGACGTACTTGAGGCCCGTGTCGTAGTCCTTCCTGGTCTCGAGCATGTAGCGGGCGGCGTTCGCATACACGCGCCACCCGTTGTCGACGGCGCTCGTGACGTTGGCGAGGGCCTGCTGGGCCGTCGCGACGCCGATGGGAAGCGACAGGCGCAGCTTTTCCCACTCGAGATCGAGCGATGCCTTGTCGTCCGTCATGTTCGAGAAGATGAAGGCGAGGCGCTCGCGGAACGGCGCCACCCCCGGCTTGACCTGCACACGCAGCAGATCGAGGTCGGCGTTGTACTCGGTGGCCGTGCCGGGTTGGTCGGCCTTCTTGTTGAGGATGACGGTCCAGGCGCCCTTGGTGGGGATCGTGAAGAGCGCATACGTGCCTGCGGGCACGGGCTTGTCGGCGAACGTCGCGTCCTTGCTGAAGGTGATCTTCGTCGCGGTGTTGGCGCCCGTGCGCCACATCTTGCCGTAGGGAACGAGGCCGTCCCAGATTTTACGGCCCTTGACCCCCGGACAGCTGTACTCGACGGTGACGTCGGTGAGACCGACTTGCTGCGTGAGCTTCGCGGCGGGGCTCGGACGGGGCAGCTCGAAGTCGGCGCGCGCCGTCCGGGCGGCGGCGGGCAAGAGGATGAGCGCCGGAAGCAGCGCCAGGGGAAGCCGGTTGCGAGAGGTCATCTTCATGGCGGGCAACGTTACGGGGAGAAGCCCGCGCGCGCAACGTTCTCGGGAGCCCCGACTCCGATACCATTGGTACCTTTGATGTGCACGTAGCCCGCCGTGCTCCCGCCACGCACGCGCCCGCGGCGCCGGGCGCGTCTAGACTCCCCTCGTGCTCGATGCCAAATGAAGCGCGGCGTCCTGCGAGTGGGCCCGCGAGCCTGCGCGGTCGTCACGGATCAGCCCGTCACTCACATGTCACTGAATCATGACCGGCTGGGATCGTGGGTTGCGGCAGTGTGGCCCGTGCCGCGGTCGAACGTCGAGCCGCGACATTCAAACGAAAGGATCGTCCCATGAAGACCACCGCTCTCGCGCTGGGCCTGCTGGCCTCCGGAGTGACCTTCGCAGCGTCGGCCGCCGAAGGCCCCGCTCCGAAAGGCATCCCCCACCTCGATCACGTTTTCCTAATCATGATGGAAAACCACGGCTACAGCCAGATCATCAACAATCCCAATGAGCCGTTCGTAAACAAATATGCCAAGACCGCAAATCTCGGAACGAACTATTTAGCAGTCGCACATCCGAGCCTCACGAACTATCTCGAGATCGTCGGCGGCTCGAACTTCGGCGTCCTCACAGACAACGCTCCCGACTGGCACAACGCGAGCTGCAGCCCCAACCTCGCGACGGGAATCACGGCGACGGACACGCCCCCGAGCCCGCTCATTTGCCCGATCGCGGGGACGGGCATCGACGCCCCGACGCCGACCTTCGACTGCACGAACGAGGTGTCAGCTGCGCCGTGCGAGGTCAACATCGACGGCGTGCAGTCCATCCCAGCCGCCAACGGGACTGTCGGCAAGACGATCGCCGATCAACTCGACGAGCATCGTCGCTCCTGGAAGAGCTATCAAGAGAGTCTTCCCCTCGCCGGCGCCGACGGCGTCAACAGCAGCGACGGCTTCTTCACCAACAACACCGACTTCAGCGCGATCCTGCCAATCCTGAATCCGCCCCTCACGTCGAGCGACCTCGTTTCACTCTACGCCGCGAAGCACAATCCGTTCGTGTATTTCAAGAGCATTCAAGACGGTCACGACGGTGACAGTAGCCTCAAGAACAGTGTTCCGTTCGATGGACACGACGGTCTCTTTGCGGACCTCGGGGCGGGCAAGGCTCCCACGTTCTCGTTCATCGTCCCGAATCAGTGCAACGACCAGCACGGTCGTGGAAACGCTGGGCCGTTCTGCAACTTCGACCCGCTCTCGGACGGCTCTCAGGCCGGGCTGAACCCCGCGCTCATCTACCAGGGTGACGTGACCGTGCAGCGGCTGGTCGCCGCCATCCAAGGCTCAAAGGCCTGGCGGAATGACAAGAGCGCGATCGTCGTGGTTTGGGACGAGAACGACTACAGCACGGCCCCGAACATCAATCAGGTCGTCGTAATCGTCGACACCAACTACGGTCGCCACGGCACGTCGAGCGGTCGTCGCTACACCCACTTCTCGCTCTTGAAGTCGATGGAAGCCGGGTTCGACCTGCCCTGCCTGAATCACGCCTGCGATCGGGACGTCGAGGTCATGTCCGACCTCTTCGGGAACTGAGCCCCCCTGTTGTGTCGCGGCTACGAGGAAACCCCCTTCCGACGATCTCTTGACCGACTAGAAACACCGCGACCTCTAGCATGAGTACCGGATGTCGCGTCGCACGAGACTGGTGGTCGTCGGGAACGGAATGGTCGGACACCGCCTCCTGCAGCGCCTGATCGCGGGCGGCAGAGCCGATCGCTTCGAGATAACCGTGTTCTGCGACGAGCCACGGCTCGCCTACGACCGTGTCAACCTCTCGAAGCTTTTCGAGTCAGGCGGCGCCGAGAAGTTACCACTCGTGGCCGACGGTGAATACGAGGCGGCCGGAATCACGACGCTCGTCGGCAAGCGAGCCACGGCAATTGATCGTCTGGCGCGAACGGTGCGTGGGGAAGGCGGCGTCGACGTTTCCTACGACGTCCTCGTCCTCGCGACCGGCTCTCATCCGTTCGTGCCTCCCATCGAGGGGCGTCATCGCCCGGGCTGCTTTGTATACCGCACGCTCGAAGATCTCAAAGCCATCCGCGCTTGGGCCGGGCGACCCGAAGTCGCTGCGGGGGCAGTGATCGGCGGCGGGCTCTTGGGCCTCGAAGCCGCGAACGCCCTGCGCAATCTCGGCCTCGAAACCCACGTGCTCGAGGTGGCGACGCGCCTCATGCCTCTGCAGGTCGACGAGATGGGCGGGGCAATCCTACGCCGCCGGATAGAGAGCCTGGGCGTGGGCGTCCTCACGGGCGTCTCCACGAAAATGCTCGCAGGCGACAGCGACGACGACGCGCGTGGCGGCCAGGGGCCCGTGACTCGCATCGTCTTTCATGACGGCGGCCAGTTGGCGGCAGGCGTCGTTGTGTTCTCGGCCGGCATCCGGCCCAACGACGCCCTCGCGCGCGACGCGGGCCTCGAGGTGGGCGAGCGCGGAGGTGTCGTGGTGGACGCGCACTGCCGCGTCCGAGGGGACGCGAACATCTTCGCGATCGGCGAGTGCGCGTCGTGGATGGGCCGCACCTATGGCTTGGTCGCGCCCGGATATCGCATGGCCGAGATCGCGGCCAAGCAGATCCTGGACGGCGATAGCGAGGCGCTCGGGCACTTCGACATGAGCTCGAAGCTCAAGCTGCTCGGCGTCGACGTCGCCAGCTTCGGCGACGCCTTCGGCCTCGAGGCCGGGGCGCATACGTTGTCGCTCGTCGACAGCGTGCAAGGCGTTTACAAGAAGTTGGTCGTGAGCGCCGACAAGGAGCGCCTGCTGGGCGGGATCCTCGTTGGCGACGCCTCAGCCTACACTCAGCTCCTCGCCATGGTGCAAAGCCGCGCGCGCCTGCCGCCCGATCCCGACGACATGATCCTACCCGTGCGCGCCGGCAAGCCGCGCTTGGGCTTAGGGCCGGACGCGCTGCCGCCCGAGGCCAACATCTGTAGCTGCCACAACGTCACCAAGGGCACGATCTGCGAAGCGATCGCCGGGCAAAACTTGAGCGCCGTCGGTGGCATCAAGGCGTGTACGAAGGCGGGGAGCGGCTGCGGCTCCTGCGTACCGCTCCTGGGCGAGATCCTCAAGGCGGAGCTCCGGCGCGCGGGCGTTGCCGTCAACAACAACATATGCGAGCACTTCCCTCACACGCGCCAGGAGCTCTTTCACCTGGTCAAGGTGCGGCAGACGCGGACGTTCGCGGCCGCGATCGAGAGCTTCGGGCGGGGTACCGGCTGCGAGATCTGCAAGCCGGCGATGGCGTCGATCCTCGCGTCGATCTTCAATGAGCCCATCATGCGGCGGGAGCACGTCGGCCTGCAGGACACGAACGACCGCTTCATGGCGAATATCCAGCGGGACGGCACATACTCCGTCGTGCCGCGCGTCGCGGGCGGCGAGATCACACCGCGCCAGCTCATCGCTCTCGGCGAGGTCGCGCAGCGCTATGGCCTCTACTCCAAGATCACCGGCGCCCAACGCGTCGATCTGTTCGGCGCGCGCGTCGAGCAGCTGCCGCTGATCTGGCGCGAGCTCATCGCGGCCGGGTTCGAGTCGGGGCACGCCTATGGCAAGGCTCTGCGCACCGTGAAGTCCTGTGTCGGCAATACGTGGTGCCGCTTCGGCGTGCAGGACTCGGTGGCCTTCGCGATCCGCATCGAGAATCGTTACAAGGGGCTGCGCAGCCCGCACAAGCTCAAGTCCGCCGTCTCGGGCTGCGCCCGCGAATGCGCGGAAGCGCAGGGCAAGGACTTTGGCATCATCGCGACCGAGAAGGGTTACAACCTCTACGTCTGTGGCAACGGCGGCATGAAGCCGCAGCACGCGCAGCTCCTCGCGACCGATCTCGACGAAGAGACATTGCTCCGCTACGTCGACCGGTTCCTGATGTTTTACGTGCGCACAGCCGACCGCCTCGAGCGCACCGCGCCTTGGTTCAACAAGCTCGAGGGTGGCATCGAGTACCTGCGCGAAGTCATCGTCGAGGACTCTTTGGGTTTGGGCGCCGAGCTCGAGCGCGAGATGCAGCACGTCGTCGACACCTACCAGTGCGAGTGGAAGACGGCCGTCGAGGATCCGGCGACGCTGCGCAGGTTCCGGCCCTTCGTCAATAGCGACGTGGCCGACCCGAGCATCGTGCGGGTGCCGCTCCGCCAGCAGCATCGGCCAGCGACTTGGGAGGAAAAGGTCCTGGGCAATTCCGAGCCGACCAATGGGGCGCGCACGTGACTGTGTTAACCCTGGTCCTTGCCGGTTGCGCGTGCGTAGACGGGTTGATTGACCGCACCGCGGCTCGAGGTCTCACTTCTTGTACGGCCATTGCGCTTGAGCGAACAGGGCACCGTCGATCCAAATGGTTTGTCCGCTGATGAACGATGCTCCCTTGCTGGCGAGAAAAACTACGGTCGGCGCAATGTCTGCGGCCGTACCGACACGCCGCAAGGGCGTGAGCTTGGACCACGTTTCCGCGTAGTTCGCATCCTCCGCTCGGGTGCGCTCGGACTCAATCGACCCCGGTGCAACGCAGTTGACCCGTATTCCATACGGACCCAGCTCGACGGCGGACTCTTTGGTGAGCATCTCAATTCCGCCCTTGCTGGCCGTGTAGGCCACCAAAGACGGAAATGCGAGTTTGTTGCAACCCGATCCAAGGTTCACGATCGAACCTCCTCCATGATCTTTCATATGCCTGGCAGCTTGTTGCGTGCAAAGAAAGCAGCCCTTCAGGTTGGTGTCGACCACCAAGTCCCATTCGTCCTCGGTGACCTGCAACAGCGGTTTCCACGTCTGCACGCCGGCGTTGTTGACCAAGAGATCGAGCCGCCCGAAGGCGCCGATCACTCGTTCGAACATCGCCGTCACCTCGCTGCTCGACCGGATGTCCGCCTCGATGGGCAGCACCTCGGCGTGCAGGGCACGAATCTCGGCGACGGTCGCATCCACGAGGGACACGGGATCGTTGTAGTAGTTCACCGCGACGCGGTATCCGTTCCGCGCGAGCTCGAGGGCGATTTCCTTCCCGATCCCTCGGCTGGCTCCAGTCACCAGAGCTGTTTGGCCTTCAAGCATGATCACCTCATTCGACGGCACGAGATCGAGTCCCGATTCGCGCTCAGGGCGCCGACCCGTGGGCCTCGCTTTGCAGCTCGTCGGTGCGGCGGGCGGCCTCGATGAGAAGCATCGCGGTGGAAGCGCCGATCTCGTCCTCGATGTGGCTCACGTCGGTCTGGGTGAAGGCGAAGCGCCCCCCGTTCCAGCTGAGCAGCTCGTAGACCGCTGCCTTCCGCGCTCGGCGGGAGCCCTCGATGCGGGCGCGGACGACGCGACCGTGGTGCAGCCAGAGGCGACCGACGCCGCCCGGTGTCAGGAGGAGGAGCTCGCCCGAGCGGCGCTCGAGGTCCAGGAAGGTGAGCACGGTGGCGAGCCCGAATTGCTCGAGGCTGCCGCGAAGGCCCGCCTCCCGACCCGCGTCCCATGCTCCAGAGCTGCCGACTGCCGTTGCCATGACTGGAGTTGAACGCGGGCCGCGCGCGACCGCAAATAACCGCTCGTCTGCGGGCTCTACATGATCCGCATGTTCGCCGACAGTCGCGGCGCTGCCTGCGTCACAAGTCCTTTTTCTTCAAGGACCTAGGTGCCGCGGCAACCCGTTACCCCGCGGACACATGCAAGCGTTGGGCCATGGCTGCTCAGAAATGTCCGTTCGCGTAAACGAAAATCGCACCCGTTGACCCATTCCGTGCCGTCGCGGTCCTTGTCTGATATGCGACAAACGTCTGCCAGCGGCGCACTGGCTTTGCTGGTCGCGGCCGCGGCTTGCAGGGGGCAGATCGGCTCTGGGGGAACGGGTGCGGCGGGGCCGGGGGCGGTCGGGCCGGGGACGCTGGGACCCGGGACCGGCGGGGCCGGCACGCAAACGGTCAACTGCGCGATGACTACGGCGCCCGTGCTCCACGCCAGGTTGCTGACGCCGAGTCAGTACAACAACACGGTCCTCGATCTGGTCAAGGTGGCCGGCAACGAGTCGAAGAACTTCAGCGGCGGCGTGGACACTCAGCTGGATGATCTCAGCGTCGAGCTACGGGCCGACGCCGCGACCGACATCGCCACTCAGGCGGCGGCCACGCTGGCTCAGTGGACACCGTGCGCTTCCTCGACGGCCGCCGACGCAGCCTGTGAAGGTCTGATCATCGACCGGCTGGGCGCTCAGGCCTACCGCCAGCCCTTGACGGCCGCGCAGCACGCCGCGCTGCAAACGCTGTTCGATGCCGGCGTCAAAGAGAAAGACTTCTCCACCGGCCTGCAGTGGTTCCTGGCCGGCATCTTCCAGTCACCCGATTTCTTGTACCAGTTTGCCAAGCCCCAGAGCGGCGAGGTCGTGGGTCAGGTCCGCGGGTTGGCTCCGTACGAGTTGGCCAGCCGGCTGGCGTATTTCGTCTGGGATTCGCCGCCCGATGACGCGCTTTACATGGCGGCCGCCGCCAGCACGCTCGGAGATGTGTCCGCGGTCAGCGCGCAGGTGAAGCGGATGATCCAGGACCCACGCTTCGCTCGCGGGCTGGCTGGATTTTACG
>DASZFV010000490.1:0-6337 GCA_035939455.1 Polyangia bacterium | reverse complement strand
CCGTGGCCTGGGAGATGCAAGTGCCCGCGCAGAGCTTCTGGCCGTCGGGGCAGGCGCCGCCGCAGGTCGTGCCGTCGCAGGTGGCGGTGCCGCCCGCGGGCGCGACGCAGGCCGAGCACGAGGCGCCGCAGCTCTGCGGCGACGTGTCGTCGAGGCACTGAGCGCCGCAACGGTGATGGCCGGCCTTGCACGTGAAGCCGCACGTCACGCTGTCGCAGGTCGCGAGATCCGCGTTGTCCGGCAGCGGGCACGCGTCGCAACGCGTGCCGCAGGTCATGGGATCCGTGTTCGCGACGCAAACACCGCCGCAAACGTGCGTGCTTGCGCCGCAGGAGACGGGCGCGCCCCCGAGCGCGAGCAGCAGCTGCGAGCAGCCGGGCTGCAAGGTCGACGTCTTGCTGTCGCCGAAGCTGCCCGCGGCGGCGCTGACCGTGTACGTCGCGCCCGCCTCGTAGGCGGAGAGATCGATCTCGACCGTCAACTGCGCCCGGTCGATCGCGTGCGGGATCGTGGCGGGCTTCGGCACGCCGCCGTTGACCGTCGTCGTGAGGTCGACCTGCGTCGCGGCCATCGCCGCCGCGTCGAACGTGAGCGTCAACAGCACGCTGCCGGGGCGACACGCCTCCTTCTTCGTGCAGGCGCTGACCAGCGCCAAGGTCGCGACCGCCGCGACGCGGGTTCGCGGCGCCGTCAAGGCCCGTCCACTTTCGCGTCGACCGCTGGATACTCGGCGCGGCTGAGCGCGAGCACGAGGATGATCGCCGCCGCGACGGCGACACCGCCGCCGACCGCCGCCCAGAACCAGGGCCGCCGGTAGACCGGCCGCGCGCTCGGCGGCGCGGGCGTGGCCGTGAGCAGCGCGAGAGGCGCGGGGGCCGGCGGCGCGAGCGCGCTCGTCCCCGCGCCCGCCGTCGTCGCGCCCGCGGCGCCGTTCGCGGCGGCCGTAAACGTCAGCGTGAGCGTCATCGACTGACCGGGCTGGGCGGTGAACGCTTGCTCGACGACGTCTGCTCCGGCGCGCGCGCGCACCTCGTGAGGCCCCGGATCGATCACGAGCGGGTGATCGAACGTCACGGCCCCGAGGCTGCGGCCGTCGAGCGCGAGCTCGGCGCCGGGCCGGTCGCTCTTGAGCTCGAGCGTGACTACCTTGGCGCGCAGGTCGGCGACGTGGCGGCGCGCCGTGGCCTGACTCGCCGCGGGCGCGTCCGTCGCCTCCGCGAGAAATCCTTCGAGCGCCCGCAGCGCGTCGGCGTAGCGCGCCACCGACAGGTACGCGATACCCAGGTTGTAGAGCACCTTCGGGCTCGGCACGAGGCGGTAAGCCTCGGAGAAGCTCTCGACCGCCTTGTCGTACTGCCGATCGTCCATCTGCTGCGCGCCCTCCTGCATGAGGGCCCGCGCCTGGGCGCGCGCCGGCTCCGAGGCCGGCTCTATGGGCGCCGCCGCCGCCGGGGCGCGCCACGCCAACAAGAGGAGCAGGGTCCAGAAGGGAACGCGCGTGTGCTCCGATGTGGAAGCTTTGGGCATTACGGTAAGCTGGACGCAGTGGGACAGCAGATTGGCAATTATAAGGTCATTCAAAAATTGGGCGAGGGGGGCATGGGTGTCGTCTACCTCGCCGAGCACGCCGTCATTGGGCGGCAGGCCGCCATCAAGCTGCTGCTGCCGGCCATGTCGGCGAACGCCGAGGCGGTGACGCGCTTCTTCAACGAGGCACGCGCGACGGCGCGCATCAAGCACCCCGGCATCGTCGAGATCCTCGACTGCGGTACGCTGCCAAACGCCCAGGCGTACATCGTCATGGAGTTTCTCCCCGGCGAGACGCTGGGCTCCTACGCCGAGCGGCACGGGAAGCTCTCGTCCGACGTCAACCTCGCGCGCGCCATCGTTCGCCAGGTCGCGATGGCGCTGGCCGCGGCGCACGCGCGGGGGATCATTCACCGCGACCTCAAGCCCGACAACGTCTTCCTGTGCAGCGAGGGCGGCGCCGTCGACGTCGCGACGGTCAAGATCCTGGACTTCGGCATCGCCAAGCTCGTGAGCGCGGGTCAGATGCCCGCGGTGACCACGACGAGTGAGCTCCTCGGCACGCCCGTCTACATCTCGCCCGAGCAGTGCAAGGGCGCCAAGGATCTGGACCATCGGACGGACATCTATTCGCTCGGCTGCATCGCCTTCGAGCTGCTCACGGGCCAGCCGGTCTTTCACGCGAGCTCGCTCGCCGAGCTCATCGCGTCGCACATGTTCAAGCCGCCGCCGCCCCTGCGGGAGCTCGAGCCGACGGTGCCGGCCGCTTTCGCCGACCTCATCCTACGCATGCTCGCCAAGTCGCCAGAGGAGCGCCCGCGCACCATGGACGAGATCGTGGCGGACATCGACGCGACCGGTGTGCCGCCCGCGCTGCGCGGCAGCTCGGTGCTGCTCTCATCGGCGCGGCCCCTCAAGCTCGCGTTGCCCACCGAGGAGCCGGCCCCTCCGGGCGGCATCGTCACGCTGGGCGCGGGCGGCCGTCCAGCGCGCGCGGCCGTTCCCACCGAGCCGCCGGCCGGGAGCACGTTCAGCGGCCTCGTCTCCGAGGCGCGGCCCGACGGGCTGCCCGCGGGCCGACGCAAGCGCGCCTGGGCCATCGCCGGCGGGGTGGCGGCGGTGGCTGGCGTGGCGGCGCTGCTGCTCGGGCGCATGCCCGAGCGCGCGCACGAAGGCGGCGCGCGCCCGGCGGCCACCGCGGCCACGGCCGCGGCAGCGTCGCCCCTCGCTCCGACGACCGTCGACATCGACGTCGACGATCGACCGGCCGGCTTGACCGTCACGGTGGACGGACGACCGGGACGCGTGCCCATTTCGCTGCCGCGCGGTCCCGGGACGCACACGCTCGTCTTCCAGGCCGACGGCTACGCGCCCATGACGCGCACCCTCGACGCCACGAAGAGCCGGACGCTCGTCCTCGGCATGCAGCGCAGGCCGCCCGCTCCGGCGCCCGTCGCGGTGCCAGCCTCGAAGCCGCCCGCCGCCGTAAAGCGCCCCGGCAAGAGCCCGCCGCGCAAACCCGGGAAACGCGCGACCGACCTCTTCCTCGACATTTGAAAGCGACGGCTCTCGGGGCGCCGTCGGGCGGCACGGTGACGACGCACCGCTTACGGTACGCCTACGCCTCGCGCCGATGAGCGATCTTGACGATTGTTCAGGCGCGCGCGGCGGCCTTTTGGCGCTCCCCGCGCGCGGAGCGTAGGCTCGCGGGGTATGGGACGCATCCAAGCTCACTTCCGCAACAAGCTCGTCGCGGGGGCGCTGGCGGCCATTCCGCTCGTCGTGACGGTCTTCATCCTGTGGTACGTCGACAGCAAGGCGCGCGCGATCTTCAACGTTGAATATCCGTTCGTCGGGATCGCGATCGCGCTCGTGGGGCTCTACCTCCTCGGGCTCTTCGTGACGAGCCTCGTGGGGCAGTTCTTGCTGGGCGCCGTCGACGCCGTCCTGCGGCGGCTACCGGGCCTGCGCGATCTTTACCGCTCGTGGAAGCAGGTCGCGCTCACGACCGACACCCACGACGGCATCTTCGCGCACGTCGTGCTCATCCCGGGCGACGGCGGCACGCGCCTGCTCGGGTTCACGAGCGCCAAGGGCATCGAGGGCGATCCGAGGACGTGGTGCGTGTTCGTGCCGGCGTCGCCCAACCCGACGTCGGGGCGGCTGTTCTTCGTGCCGTCGAAGCTCTGCGTGCTCGTCGGCATGAGCGCCCAGGAGGCGCTCAAGCTCGTGATCTCCGGCGGCAGCTACGTGCCGGGCGCCATCGGCGCCGCCACGGCCATGCAGACGGCCATCGATCGGGCGGAGAACACCTCGCCCCTGACAGTTCCCTAGATCGTCGCTAGACTTGGCGTCATGCGCCCCCATCCGCGGCCGACGATCTCGTTCTTGGTGTTCTGCTCGGCGTCCTTGGTTGGGTGGGGCGCGCCTGGCGCGCGGGCGGCCGAGCCGCTCGAAGAGAAGCCGCCGCTCGGCGAGCTGCCGCCGCCCGTCAAGCCGGTCAAGCCGGCGCCGGCCGTCCCGCGGGCCGGCGACAAGGCGCCGTCCTTCACGCTCAAGGCCGTCGACTCCGGTCAGCCGCGCACGCTGGATTCGTTCGCCAAAGCGAAGGGGATGAAGGGCGCCGTCCTGCTGTTCCTGTCGTGCCGCTGCCCATACGTCGCGCAGGCCCGCTCACCCATCGCCGAGCTCGTCAAGCAGTACGGCGACAAGGTCGCGTTCGTGGGCGTCAACGCCAACCAGAACGAGCCCGTCGTCGACATCAAGGCCGACGCCGCGCAGAGCTTCGCCTTCCCCATGCTGCGCGACGACGGCTCGAAGGTCGCCGATCTCTACGGCGCGCAGCGCACGCCCGAGGCGTTCGTCGTCGGGCCGAACGGCCTCATCCGGTATCACGGCGGCGTCGACGATCTCGGGCCCGCGCTCGCGCAGCTCGTCGCGGGTCAGCCGGTCACGAAGTTCGAATCGAAGTCCTTCGGTTGCACCATCAAAAGGAAACCGTGAGGCAGTCCGCGCCGGCGCGGGCGCTCGCGCTGACGCTGGCGCTCCTCGCCGTCTCCGCCTGCGGGCGTGGTCTGTCGCCGCGCGTGGATGATCCGGCGGCCGCCGCGCCCGCGCTCGCGGCCGCCGAGCCCGCCGCGGCGCCGAAGCCCCCGCCCAGCCCGCCGGCGCCGCGCGCGCCCACGCCCGCGGTCGGCGCGGCGCCGGGTTATACGCTCATGGATTTGGAGGCCATCGAGCGCGCCGTGCGCGGGCGCGGCCACCCCCTGCTCGTGCACTTCTGGGCGAGCTGGTGCGGGCCCTGCCTTCAAGAGCTCCCCCTTCTCGACAAGTTCGCGCGCGACATGAAGGTGCGCGGCGTCGAGGTCTTGTCGTTGTCGCTCGACGACGCGGAGCGCGCCGGAGGGCAGGTCGTCAAGGTCCTCGCCGCGCGCGCGCCGAATCTGACGCGCAACATCGTGCAGGTCCAGGACACGAGCTCCTTGATCAATACGATCGATCCGCGCTGGGAGGGCTCCATCCCCGCGATGTTCGCGTATGATGCCAAGGGCCGACTGCGCGATAGCTTGATTGGCGAGACGACGCGGCGAGACCTGGACGTCCTGGTCGCGCGCGCCATGAGTCCCGGACGGAAATGAAGTTGCTCTCCCCGGAAAACACGGCGGGCCGCCGGGCGCCGCTCCTGCAGCTTCGCGCGCCGTCGCGCGCGCTCGCGGCGTGGACGTTCGCCCTGGGCCTGGGCGCTTGCGCCGGTCCCACGGACGACCGCGCGCTCGAGCTGAGGTCCTCGGCGTTCGGCGAGCCGATGGGAGACTACCCTGGCTACGAGGAGCGCGTCGTGCTCTACGCCACGAACAGGGCGCGCGTCTCGCCCGCGACGGAGGGCTGGCCGTCGTATCCGTCCGAGCCGCCCCTGCAGTGGAACGCGCAGCTCAATCAGTCGTCGCGCGCGCACTCCGTCGACATGCGCGACACGCCGTGCTTCCAGCACCCGTCGTGCGACGGCACCGACACGTTCACGCGCGTGCTGAGCTTCTACAAGGGCGCCTGGTCGACGCTCGCCGAGAATATCTCGGCGGGCGCCGCCGATCCGCAGACGACGGTGCACAACTGGATCTACGAGATCGGCGCGGCGCCGGGCGAGACCGGCCATCGCGATGCGATCTTTTCGGCGGACCTCACGCTCATCGGCGTGGGGTTCGCCGCGGGCGGCGCGACGAAGACGCCGAACTACTGGACGCAGGACTTCGTGGGCACGGCCGTCGAGCGCCCGCGGATGACCGACGGCATCCACTTTCCGAAGAGCGCGGCGGCGGGCGGCTCGATCACGTTCGCCGCGACGTACTACGACGCGGCCGTGGGCGCGGGCCAGCCGCAGGTGTTCGCCGTCGTCGACGGCGCGTGCCACGACCTCGCCATGGTGCGCGGCACGCCGGCGCTCGGCGCGTACGAGGGCGCCGCGCCGCTGGCCGACGGCTGCCACGCCTACTACTTCGTCGCGATGCTGGGTGACGGCGTCGCGCTCACGACGTATCCCGACACGGGCGCCTTGCAGGTGGGCACGGGGGCCGCGGCGGCGACCTGCGCGCTGTTCGCGACGGCGCGGCCAGCGGCCACGTGCGCCGACGCGGGCGGGGCGGGCGCGGGCGGGGCCGGCGGCACCGGGGGCGCGAGCGGCGCGACAGGCGCGGGCGGAGCGTCAGGCACGGCCGGTACGCCGGGCACGGGCGCCGCCAGCACGACGGGTGCCGGCGGTGCGTCAGGCGCCGCCGGCGGAGCGGCCGGAGGCGCGGGCGAAGCGGGAGCCACC
>DASZFV010000489.1:0-1826 GCA_035939455.1 Polyangia bacterium | reverse complement strand
CGAGAAAGGCTCGGCCGCCAGCGAGAAGGCCTTCGCGACCAACGCGCGCACGGCCTACGGCGTGTGAGCGCTTCAGCCGCGGAGGCGGTCCGCGGGCTTGCCCTCGCGGGCTGGTCGTCGTCATCTTCGAGAAGGCCTACTTCAAGGCCCAGGGCGGCGCCGAGACCGCGCCGCAGGTCCACTTCTGAGCGAGGGCAACGAGGCTCAGCATGCGCGCTCCCGCCCCAGCCGTCGCGGCCATCGTCCTCCTGGCCTTGGCGCCGACGCCGCACGCCCTCGCCGAGACACCGATCCCGACGCCACCGACGTCGTTCGTGACGGACCGCGCGAGCTTCCTCTCGCCGGACGCCGCCGCGCGCCTCTCGGATCGCCTGGCCCGTTACGAACGGGCGAGCGGACACCAGGTCATCGTCTTACGTCGATCACACCACGGGCGGCGTCCCCATCGAGGACTGGACCGCGCGCGCCTTTCAGAAATGGCGCGTGGGACGCAGCGGCCTCGACGACGGCGCCGCTCTCCTCGTCTTCGCCGACGATCGACGGGTGCGCATCGAGGTGGGCTACGGGCTCGAGGCGCGCGTGCCCGACGCGCTCGCCGGCCGCATCATCAATGACGCCATCGTCCCGCGGCTGCGCGCGTGGGACAGAGACGGCGCCGTGACCGCCGGCGTAGAGGGCCTCTTGGCCGCCATCGGCGGCGCCGGGGGCGCCGAGCAACCGGGCCCGCCGCCGGTTCCCGTGCCGCTCTGGCTCTGGGTGCTGGGATGCCTCGTGCTCGCTGTCGTGCTCGGCGGGCTCGTCACGCACCCCGCCCTCGCGGCCTGGCTGCTCATCAACATCGGCTCGAACCGACGCGGCGGTGGCTGGGGGGGCGGCGGCTTCTCGGGCGGTGGCTTCTCGGGCGGTGGCTTCTCGGGCGGCGGGGGCCGCTCGGGAGGCGGGGGAGCATCCGGCTCGTGGTGAGCGGCAAGGTTCATGGCGTCGAGGTCGCGGAGGTGGAGGCGGCGATCCGCGCCGCCGAGCAGCGCACGTCGGGCGAGATTCGCGTGGCCGTGGCGCGCTTCTATTTTTGGGGCGATGTGCGCCGCGCGGCCCGGCACGCCTTCGCACGGCTCCGCATGACTCGCACGCGGCATCGCAGCGGCGTGCTCGTCTTCGTGGCGCCCCGGCGTCGCCAGATCGCGATCGTCGCGGACGTCGGCCTCGACGAGCGCGTGGGCCCCCCTTTCTGGCGCGAGGTGGTCGAGAGCCTGACCGCCCGAGCGAAACGGGGCGATCTCACCGGCGGGCTCGTCGAGGGCATCGCGCGCATCGGAGGCGTGCTCGCGACCGCATGCCCCCCCGAACCGAACGCCCACGCGAACGAGCTGCCCGACGCCGTCGCCGTCATGGGCCACGAGCCGAAGCCGCCGTAATCAGAAGGGTGATCGTTAGGGGCGGAGACCGGCCATGATCGATGGCAAGACGTCGGACACGCCCTCGACGACGAACTGAACGGCCGTCGCGGCGAGGATGAGGCCCATGACGCGCTGGACGACGTTCATGCCCGTCCTACCGAGGCGCCGCTCGACGCTGACAGCCCCGCGCAGGAGCCAGTACGTCGCGAGGGCCGTCAGCCCGATGGCGCCGAACACGACCGCGTATTGCCAGGCCCGCTCGGCGCGCGAGACGAGGACCATGACCGTGGAGGTCGCGCCCGGGCCAGCGAGCATCGGGATCGCGAGCGGGAAGATCGAGACGTCGGGTCGGTCACGGCCCTCGGCCTCCTCCTCGGGCGACGTGCGCTGACGGGAGCGCTCGGCGCGCAGCATGTCGATCGCGAGGAG
>DASZFV010000488.1:0-3318 GCA_035939455.1 Polyangia bacterium | reverse complement strand
CCTCGCGCTCGCGCGCCATGCGCCCGAGGTACCGCCCGAGGGGCGCCGCCGAGTAGCCGAGGCCGCGCCAGGGCTCGAGGCCGACGATCCATGTCGACTGCGTGCGCGCGAGCGCCGGCGTCGCACGAATGATGGTCATCTCATCTCCTCCGGACGGGCTGGCGAGGGGTTGGGCACCGGGAGGGGCCTTCGCGCTAGCGGCCTGGGCGACGAGCCTGGCGCGCCAGAAGCGAGGGCCGTCGCGGGAGCTGGCACGAGCGCGAGCAAGTCGGCGAGGGACACGAAGCGCAGGCCTCGGGCTCGCAGCGCGCCCAGGATCTCGGGCAGCGCCTCCGCGGTCCTCCGGCCACGGCCGTTGATGTGGAAGATCACGATCGAGCCCGCGCGCGCCTGACCGACGACGTTGCGGATCATCCCGGCCTTGGTCGTGCGCGCGCTCGGATCGGCTGAGACGACGTCCCAGGTCACCGTGGACAGGCCACGCTCGTGAACGACCTCGATGAGGCGCCGGCTCCAGTCGCCGAACGGAGGGCGGAAGGCCACGCTCTTCCTCCCGTAGCGCGCGAGCGCCGCCTCGGTTCGGTCGATCTCCTCGTCGACGCGCGGCGCGGGCAGCTGCGACATGTGCGGGTGATCGTAGGAGTGATCGCCGAACGTGATGAGCGGATCGCGCGCGAGCTCGGCCATCTCGGCTGGGTGAAGCTCCACCCAGCGACCCGAAACGAAGAGCGTCGCCGGCACGCGGCCTTCCCTCAGGATCTCGTAGACCTTGCGATCGAAGCCGTAGCCGTGCGTGCGCGTCGCGCAGGCATCGAAGGTGATGGCGACGACAGGCTCGGCGACTTCGACCCTGCGGATCGGGGCCAGCTCGGGCCGGGCCCGCGCGGCGCGCGCCGCCGGGCCGAGCAACCCGACGGCAACCATGAGCACGCCGACTCCCCTCAAGGTCGGGCCCGACCCGCGCTACCCGAGGTCCAGGAGCATGACGATGGCGTCCTCCTGATCCTCGGCGTAATAGTTCGGCCGTACGCCCACGGCGCGGAAGGCGAACCGGCGGTAAAGGCGCAACGCGACGGCATTCGATCGACGGACCTCGAGGGTGACATATCGGCAGATCTCGCGCCGGGCGAAGTCGACCACGTGGGCGAGCATCCGGGAGGCGTGACCCGCGCGGCGCGACTGCGGGTGCGTCGCGATGTTGAGGACGTGCACCTCGTCGGCGACCAGCCAGTAGTTGCCGAAGGCGACGAGCTCGCCCGTCGCGGCGTCGCGGACGACGTCGACGTGGGCGAAGTCGCGGGCGATCTCCTCGAGGAAAACCTGCCGCGACCAGGGCGACTTGAACGAAAGGCGCTCGATCTCCATGACGGCGTCGAGGTCAGACGCCTTCATCGGCTCGATCGTGAACGGCTGGGGGGCCTTGCTGAGCGCCATGGACGCGGGAAGAAAGAAAACCGGGCAGAACCGGAACACGTTAAGCGGACGGGGGCGCCTCCGCAAGCGACGACGGGTCGGCCACGGCGCGGGCCGCCGAGAAAATGGCGGCCCACAGCCCGGGCACGCCCTCCCCCGTCTCGGCCGACACGAGGAGCGGCGCGGCGCGCCCGGCGCCGCCCGTGCCCCTGAAGGTCTGGCGCGCGCGCTCGCGCAGCAGGCCTCGCTCGCTCGCCGAGAGCTTGTCGACCTTCGTGAACACGATCTGCGCGGGCACGTTCTCGGAGCCGAGCCACTCGTACAGCTGCCGCTCCTCGTCCTCGATGCCGCGGCGCGCGTCGACGAGCACGACGAAAAGCGCCAGCGTGGGGCGCCCGCGCGTGTAGCCCTCGATGAGCGGCTGCCAGGAGTCCCGCTCCGTCCGCGAGACCTTGGCGTACCCATACCCCGGCAGGTCGCAGAGGCGCAGTACCTCGACGGGGGCGCCCTTGGCCAAGGTCAGCTGGAACAGCACGATGCCGCGCGTCCGCCCCGGCGTGCGCGAGGTGCGCGCGAGCGCCTTGCGGCCGGCCAGTCGATTGAGCAGCGTCGATTTGCCCACGTTCGAGCGGCCCGCGATGGCGATCTCGACGGGACCCGACGCCGGCAAGCTCCCGGCGTCGCGCGCCTCTGCGAGGAACACGGCGTCGCGCACGTCAGGCGCCGGGGGGGGATTGTCGCGGGGCACGGCCGTCTAGGTTAGCATCGCTTGGTGACGCGCGGGCTCAAGGTGCTCGGCCTGACCGGCGGGATCGGGTCCGGGAAGTCGACGGCCGGGTGCCTCATCGCGGAGCTGGGCGTGCCCGTCCTCGACGCCGACCAGCTCGCGCGCGAGGTCGTCGAGCCCGGGCGCCCCGCCCTCGCCGAGGTCGCGGCAGCCTGGCCGCAGGCCATCGGCCCCGACGGACGCGTCGACCGCAAGCGCCTCGCCGGCATCATCTTCGCCGACGCGGCCCAGCGCGTGCGGCTCGAGGCCATCACCCACCCGCGCATCCAGGCCCTCTCCGACGAACGCCTCGCGGAGCTCGCTGTCAAGGGACATGCCCTCGCCGTCTACGAGGCCTCCTTGCTCGTCGAGAGCGGCCGCTACAAGGACTTCGACGGCCTCGTCGTCGTCACGGCTTCGCCCGAGACCCAGCTCGAGCGGATCCTGGCGCGCGGCGACCTCACGGAGGCCGAGGCCCAGGCGCGCATCGACGCCCAGCTCCCGCTGCTCGCGAAGGTCCGCGTCGCCACGCACCTCATCGACAACGACGGCGATCTCGAGGCGACGAAGGAGCAGGTCGAGCGCCTGGTGGGGTCGCTGCCCTGAAAGGCAACCGCCAGAGAGGCGTGGGACGTTCGCTAAAACTTGGGAACCGGGAAGCCGCGGTCGGGCCGCGCGAAGAGGTAGCCCTGACAGAGATCGCCGCCGAGCCGCACGAGCGTGTCTCGCTCGGCTGGGGTCTCGATGCCCTCGGCGATGAGGTGGATGCCGAGCTCGGTGCAAAGAGCGATGATCGAGCGCACGAGCTTCTGCTTGACCGCCGAGGCGTCGATCCCGCGCACGAGCGACATGTCGACCTTGACGACCTCGGGCTCGAGCTGCGCGAAGCTCGTGAGGCCGGCGTAGCCGGCGCCCAGGTCGTCGATGGCGATGCGGTAACCGAGGCCGCGCAGGCGCGTCACGCGCTGCTGCAGCTCGTGGATGCGATCGAGCGCGGCGCGCTCGGTGATCTCGAGGACGACCTGCTTGGCGTAGGGCGTGAGCGCGCCGTCATCGGCGTAGAGCTCGGCGTCCTCGAGGTCGGAGGGGTGCAGGTTGACGAAGACCGGCGCGTCCGTGTTCTTGATGATCTTCGCGAC
>DASZFV010000487.1:0-3220 GCA_035939455.1 Polyangia bacterium | reverse complement strand
GTGAGCACCGACAGCGGCGCGAGGTAGCTCGTGTTCGTCCCCGCGCTGGACGAGGTCGCGGCGGGGGCGGCGAGGGGGGCTGATCCGGCCATGGGTGGGCTCCTCAGACGCGCCGTGTGAAACCGGCGCCGATTGGCGCGGACCATACCGTCCGGTCCCTGAGGCGTCAAACCAGACCGTGGTCAAACACCGAGCTTGACCAAGGCCGCGCGTCGGACGCCCGCCATCCTCACGGTCTTGCGGCGGCCCGCCCTCGGGTAGCCTTCGGGATCATCTTGAGTCGCGCGCGCGCCGGCGTATGGTCTTGCCGAAATCACGTTCCATTCCTGGAAAAGGAGACCCCATGACCAAGAAGACCATCCTCGCGATCTCGACGGTCGCCGTCGGCCTCGCCGCCGCCTCGTTCGCCGCTGGCATCGCCGTCGCGAAGGGCGCCGCCAAGGGCCCCGAGCTCACCGCGCTCGGCGAGCTGACGTGGACGCCCATCATGAAGGAAGGCCCGCTGCCGGCCGTGGCGCCCATCGAGGGCGACGGCATGAAGGGCGCGTACATGGGCTACCTCAAGCTGCCGGCGGGCTTCGAGAGCCCGCCCCACATGCACACGAACGAGTACTGGTCGGTGCTCGTCCAGGGACAGATGACCCACTGGGCGGCCGACGGCGGCAGCGAAAAGGACTCGAAGGCCATCGGACCGGGCGGCTGGGTTCACATGCCCGCCAAGACGGCGCACGTCTCGAAGTGCTACCCGGGCGCCGAGTGCATCATGGTGACCATGCAGAAGGGCAAGTTCGACTTCATTATTCCGGCCCCCCCCAAGAAGTAGCGCAGGCGGCGGGCGCGCCTCATCGCCTCGGGCGCTTCTTGCTCGTGCGGCGGCGCTTCGGCGCCGGCCGCGCGCGGCCCGCCGGCGCCGCGTCCGCGCCCGTGGCGTTGCCCTCGAAGCGGGGCTTGCTCGGATGCCGCTTGTAGACGAGCACGGTGCGGCCGACGATCTGCACGACGTCGGTGCCTGGCTGCGCCGCGAGCGCGTCGGCGACGGCGAATCTGTCGACCGGGCACTCCGTCGCGACGCGCACTTTCACGAGCTCGTGGTCGAACAGCGCCTGCGCGACCTGCGCGAGCACGCCGCGCGTGACGCCGCCCTTGCCGACCTGGACGAGGGGGTTCAAGGCGTGCCCGTGCCCGCGCAGCTTCCGGCGAAGCTCGCCGGTCGGCATGAGGACGCGCTTGCGGGGCGAAGTCGGCGCTGCGGGCGAGTTCACGTGGGGTGCTCCGGCGCGCCAGACTCGGCGCCGACAGACTCTACGCGATCGCCGACTGCCGCCGCGAGGAGCCGATGACGGTCGTGCCGTCGGGCAGGACGACGTTGAGCTCGAGGACCTCGGTGTCGCCGTTGCGCTCGACGTTCACGGTGACGTTCGCGAGATCGATGGTCTCGTAGCGCGCCAGCACGGCGAGCAGCTCCTGCTGGAGCTGCGGCAGGTAATCGGGCGTCTTGCGCCCGCCCGTGTGCTCGCGCGCCACGATGATCGACAGGCGATCCTTGGCGAGTGACGCCGACTTGGGCGGCCTCCGGAAGTAGTCGAGAATCTTCATGGTTGACCTCAACCGAAGAGGCGGCCGAAGAACCCTCGGCGTTCCTCGTCGATGAACCGGTGCTCGCGCTCTTGCCCCAAGAAACGATAGACGACGTCGAGGTACGCCTGCGAGACGTCGGTCGTCTCGTCGAGGATCGCGGGCGTGCCCTTGTTGGACGACTGCAGGACCGCCTTCGACTCGGGGATGACGCCGAGGAGCGGGATGCCCAGCAGCTCGAGCACGTCGGCGACGCTCAGCATCTCGCCGCGCTTGACCATGGCCGGCGAGTAGCGCGTCAGCAGCAAGTGCGGGTGGATGGGCGGGGCGCCGACCTGCGCGCGGCTCGTCTTGGCGGCCAGCAGCCCCAGCACGCGGTCCGAGTCGCGCACCGACGAGACCTCGGGGTTCGTGACGACGATGGCCTCGTCGGCGTAGTACATGGCCATCTGCGCGCCGCGCTCGATGCCAGCCGGCGAGTCGCAGATGATGTACTCGAAGCCCATCTGCTTGAGCTCCTCGATGATGCGACCCACGCCCTCCGGATCGAGGGCGTCCTTGTCGCGCGTCTGTGACGCGGGGAGGACGTGCAGCGTGTCGATGCGCTTGTCGCGGATGAGCGCCTGGTTGAGCTTGGCCTCGCCGCGGATGACGTTGACGAAATCGTAGACGACGCGGCGCTCGCACCCCATGACGAGGTCGAGGTTGCGCAGCCCGACATCGAAGTCGATGGCGACGGTCTTCTTGCCGGCCATCGCGATCCCCGTGGCGACGTTGGCGCTCGTGGTGGTCTTGCCCACCCCGCCCTTGCCGGATGTGACGACGACGACTTTGGACACTGCGGGCCTCCTGTTCACCGCCGGCTGCGCCCGGGGTGCGATTTGCGAACCTGGCTTCTCATTCAAGGCGCGTTGAGCCTTCTCTCCAAATTTTTTGGCCAACTTTTTGGCGACGCGAGCCCTCATAGCGGCGCGATCCGGCACTCGCCGGCCTCGAGATAGATCTGGGCGGGCTTGCCGCGCCGGCCCTCGGGGATCTCGTCGGGCATCATGTAGGCGCCCGAGATCGCGACCAGCTCGGCCTCGAGCTTCTGGCAAAAGATCCGCGCGCCCAGCAGGCCTTGCGCGCCCGCGACGGCGCGGCCGCGCAGCGGCGCGTAGATGTGGACGTGCCCGTCCGCGATGACCTGAGCGCCCGGGTTGACGGACGCGAGCACGACGAGGTCGTTGTTCTGCGCGTAGATGACCTGGCCGCTGCGCACGGGCTGGGTCACGACGACGGGCCCGCCATGCGCCGTCGGGGGCGCGGCCGTCCGCGCGAGCGCCGGCGCGGCGCGCTCGGGCGCCACGGCCGCCGACGGCTCGACCTCGGGCGGATCGTCGGCGCCGCCGCGCTCGGCCACGCGGGGCGCGGCCTGCGGCTGCAAGACGCCGAGCCCGGCCGCGATCGCCGCGGCGCGCAGCGCGTCCGGCACGTTCGAGACGGCGACCGGCACGAGCTTGCAGAGCTTGAGGACGCGCACGAGCTCCGCGAAGGGGAGCGCGGCCGCCTCGTCGCCGAGGGCGCCGAGGTCGAGCAGCACGGGCGCGTCGACGAAGAGCTGTGGGAGCTGCGCGATCTTGACGCGCAGCTGCCGCTCGACGAG
>DASZFV010000486.1:0-4133 GCA_035939455.1 Polyangia bacterium | reverse complement strand
GGGCATCAAGCGCGCGCTCGCCGAGCTCTCGGCGATCGTCGCGGCCGTCGAGGCGCGAGGTGTCGACGCGCGGCTGCACGTCGAGCTGGGAGAAGTGCGCGGCTTCGACTACTACACGGGCGTGCGCTTCCAGGCCTTCGTACAAGGCGCGCCCGACGCGGTGCTCGCGGGCGGCCGCTACGACAGCCTGCTCGGGCGCTACGGCCGCCCGAGCCCCGCCGTGGGCTTCGCCATAGACGTCGAGTCGGTCGCGGGGGCGCTCGAGGCCGCGGAGCACGACGGCGCCGGCGCGGCGAGCCCGAGCGCCGAGCTCGCGAACGGCGCCGGGGGGGTGCTCGTCTCCGGCCCCCTCGGCACGGCGACCGCGGTGGCCGACGAGCTGCGGCGGCGCGGTAAACGCGCCGCTGCCGATCTGGCGAGCCTGCGGGGAGACGCGCTCACCGCCTACGCGCGCCGCTGGGGATTCACCGAGATCGTGCGCGCCGGTGAGCGCGCCGCCGGCCCGCGCGCCGGCGTCTCCAACCCGAAGAAACCAGCAAGGTAGAGGAGCGAGATGTCCGTCGTCGTCGTCGTCGGAGCGCAGTGGGGAGACGAGGGGAAAGGCAAGATCGTCGATCTGCTCACCGAGAAGGCGCGGGTCGTCGTGCGCTGGGCGGGGGGAGCGAACGCGGGTCACACACTGGTCGTCGACGGAAAAAGGTACGTCACGCACCTCATTCCGTCGGGCATCCTGCGCGCCGGTCTGACCTGCGTGCTGGGTGAGGGCATGGTCGTCGACCCGGCCGTGTTGCTCGAAGAGATCCGCACCTTCCGCGCGCACGGCTTCCTGGCGGCCGACGAGGATCTCGTCATCGCGGAGCGAGCGCACCTCACGATGCCGTACCATAAGGAGATCGATCGCCTGCGCGAGGAGGGCCCGGCAGGGTCATCAGTCAAGATCGGCACGACCAAGCGCGGGATCGGCCCGACCTACGAGAGCAAGGCGGCGCGCATGGGCATCCGCGTGGGGGACCTGCTGCGCCCGCATCGTTTCCGCGAGCTCCTCGAGCGCACGCTGGAAGAGGCCGGACCCGCGCTCGAGCGCCTGGGCGGGGCGCGCCCGAACGCCGCGCAGATCGCCGACGCCTACCTGGGCTTTGGCGCCGAGCTCAGCCCCTTCATCCGCGATGCCTCGCGTTTCGTCTATGACGCAATCCGCGCCAAGAAGAACGTCATGTTCGAAGGCGCGCAGGGCGTTCTGCTCGACGTCGACCACGGCACTTATCCATTCGTGACGTCGTCGTCGACCACGGCGGGCGGCGCGTGCGCCGCGTGCGGGATCGGACCGACGTCGATCGACGCCGTCATGGGCATCGCCAAGGCGTACGCGACACGCGTCGGCGCGGGACCGTTCCCCACGGAGCTCCACGACGCCATGGGCGAGACGCTGCGCAAGCGCGGCAACGAGTTCGGATCGACGACGGGCCGCCCGCGGCGCTGCGGCTGGCTCGACCTGCCGGCGCTGCGGCTCGCGATCCGACTGTCGGGCATCGGGGGCCTCGGCCTCACGAAGCTCGACGTGCTCGCGGGGCTGCCCACCGTGAAGCTGTGCACGAGCTACCGCGTGGCCGGACGCACGATCGACGAGATGCCGCTCGACGCCGATGATCTCGCGGGCGCCGAGCCCGTCTACGAAGAGCTCCCGGGTTGGCCCGAGGGCGAGGACGTTCCGCCCGCGGCGGCGCGCTTCGTAGAGCGGATCAGCGTGCTCGCCGGGATTCCCATCTGGGCCACCTCCGTGGGTCCGGGGCGCGCCCAAACGGTCGTCGCCCGCGACCCCTTCGACGCGGCCTGAGGGCCGATCCGGTTCGCCCGAAGCGCGCGGGGGGCGTGAGACCTCCCAGGAGCGAGTCAATGTGTACATAGCGGGAATCGCGTGGGAAATGGCGCGCGGAACGCTTGCGCCTGTCTCCGGTCTCAATATAATCATCCACCTTCCGAGCGTGTCATGCGTCTGCTGCTTCTTCAGGTGACCGGTTTTCCCTCCGAAACGAGGCGTTGATGAAGATCGTTTGCGATTCGTGTAGCACCAAATACTCGATTTCCGACGACAAGGTTCGTGGGAAGGTCTTTAAGATCCGGTGCAAGAAGTGCAGCCACATCATCGTCGTGCGCGGAACGAATGAGGCGGCGGCCGCAGCGGCGCCGGCGGTCGCTTCCACGAACGGCGCTCCCGCTGCTGACGCCGGCTGGCACCTCGTGGTCGACGGTGATCAGGTCGGTCCGGTTCCGGAGTCGGACATCCGCGGGCGCATCGAGCGCGGCGAGATCAACGCCGAGACGTACGTCTGGAAGGAAGGGTTCGCGGACTGGTTGAAGCTGTCGGCGATTCCTGAGTTCGCCTCGCTCGTGACGCCGGCCGATCCCGGCGTGTTCGCGGACGGATTGGGCTCTGGAGCCGTCAACGGCGACGCCGCCACGCACGCGCCCGCCGCGGGCGGCGGGCTCTTCGGCACCGCGCCCGCCGGCGACGACGCCGACGTCTTCGGCGGCTTGGCGTCCCCAGCCTCGAAGCGCAGCGGCGATCTCTTCGCTTCGCCCATAGCGACCAAGCCGGCCGCTGACGAATCGCGATGGCCGGCGGCGAGCGCGTCGCCCGCGGGTCACGACGGCGGCCGCGTCGAGAACCTCACGGGTCAGCGCCATGAAAACTCGGTGCTCTTCTCGCTGTCGAACCTGCAGTCGCTCGCGATGCCCGCGCCCGCGGCCAAGCCTTCTTTGTCGTCGACGGCGCCGACGACGGAGGGTTCGGGCCTCATCGACATCCGCGCCATGGCGGCCACGACGCTCGGCCCCTCGGCGGGCGCCGGCCGAGGCTTCGGCGGTGGCGGTGCCCCGGGCGACGACCTGCCGACCTTCGGTGCGTTTTCGCCCGCGGCGCCCGTCCTGCTCGCGCTGCCCACGAACAGCGGTCCACCGAAGTGGATCTACGCCGTCATCGGCGTCGCCGTTATCGCGGTCGTTGCGATCGGCGCGATGGCTCTGACGATTCTCAACAAGAAGCCGGACGTCGTCCAGACGGCCGCGCCGCCCACCTCGGCCGCCGCGCCCTCGCCGGCGGCCGCGCCGCCGCCGGCCGCGCCGACGACGATTCCTGCCGAGAAGCTCCCTCCGCGCGAGGCGCCCAAGGCGGCCGAAACGAAGGCCGAGGCAAAGCCCGAGCACGCCGAGCACCACAGAGGTAAGGGCGAGCACGGCGCCAGAGAGAGCGGCAGTGGCACGGGCAGTGGTGCCGGAAGGAAGGGCAGCGACGAGGGCAAGAAGGCCGTTGCCGAAGGTGGCAAGGCCGTCGCGCCCGAGCCCGTGGAGAAGAAGCCGGCCAAGGGCTCGCTCGACGATCTGCTCGAGGGCGCGCTCAACCACAAGGGAGGCGGGGGCGCCGCGAAGCCGCGCGTCGTCGAGGACGACAGCCCGCGCCGGTCCGAGTCGGGCGGCGGCGGACCGCTCACCAAGGGGGCTGTCGTCGCCGGCATGAACTCGGTCAAGGGCAAGATCGGCGACTGCTACCAGCAGTTCAAGGTGCCGGGCATGGCGATGGTCACCGTCGTCATCGGCAAGAGCGGCCACGTCTCCTCGGCGACGGTCACGGGCAAGTTCACCGGGACGCCCACCGGGTCGTGCGTCGAGAGGGCGGTGAAGTCGGCGAGCTTCCCGCCCTCCGACGGCCTCACGACGCCGTACCCGTTCCAGCTCAAGTAGGCGCGGCACGGCAAGCTCCGGCGCACGCTTCGGTGTCGACACGCCCGCGGGCCCGCTGGAGGCACTCGTGGGTGCGCTGGGCGCCCACGGGCTGAACGTCTGGCTGCCGCTCGATTGTCCGACCTTCGACGCCGCCTGCGCGCCCGTGGCGCCGACGCTGCGGCTCGCGTCATTGCTCCCGGGCGCGCGCGGCGCGCTCGTCGTCGGCTCGGCGGGCCGGGCGTTCTTCGAGGGCTTCACGCGGGCGCGCGCCGCCGCCCCCGAGGACCGAGGTCGCGATCCCCTCGACCGGTACACGCGCGCGCTCGTCACGCAGGCGGCTCGGCGGGCGCTCGAGCCGCTCGGCGTCGCGCACGTGGAGCATTTTCCGTTCCTTGGCGAGGCGGCGGGCGGCG
>DASZFV010000485.1:0-1968 GCA_035939455.1 Polyangia bacterium | reverse complement strand
AAGCCGATGTAGTCGGCGCCACCGTCGGCCGCCGCGAGCGCCTGGGCGCGGTTGTGGGTCGAAAAACCGATGAGCATTCGCTCCGCCTTCGCGAAGGCGCGCAGGCGGCGCGCCTCGGCGAGTGGCAGATCGTCTTGACCGAGGTGGACGACGTCGGCGTCGACGGCCAGCGCGACGTCGAGGCGATCGTTGATACAAAAGGGCACGCCTGCCGCCCGGCAGAGGTCGCGCATCCGGAGGGCCGCCGCGTAGGTCGCCGCGCCGTCCGCGCCCTTGGCGCGAAGCTGCAGGCAGCACGGTCCCGCGGCGAGCCTCTTCATCGTGGTCGCCTCCAACGCAGCGGGATCGCCCGGGGCCTCTGGCTTGAGATCGACGATCGCGTAGTACCCGCGAATCCAGTCCGGCCGCTCCACGATGGCGTACACTATACGGCCCTTGCCGACGCCATTCGCCCTCAAGACCGACCTCAAGCCCATGGGCGACCAGCCCCGCGCCATCAAGGAGCTCATCGAGGGCATCCGGCGGGGCGACGGCGCGCAGGTGCTGCTCGGCATCACCGGCAGCGGCAAGACCTTCACGGTCGCCCAGGTCGTCGAGCAGATTCAACGGCCCACGCTCGTCATCGCGCACAACAAGACGCTCGCGCACCAGCTCTACGGCGAGTTCAAGGGCCTCTACCCCGACAACGCCGTCCATTACTTCGTGAGCTACTACGACTACTACCAGCCCGAGGCCTACGTCCCCTCGACGGACACGTACATCGAGAAGGACTCGCTCATCAACGAGGAGATCGACCGCATGCGCCACGCGGCGACGTACGCGCTGCTCACGCGGCGCGACGTGCTCATCGTCGCCTCGGTCTCGTGCATCTACGGCATCGGCGCCGCCGAGGCCTACCTCGGCATGAAGCTCGACCTCGCGCGCGGCCTCGAGGTCCGCCGCGACGCCGTGCTGCGCCGCCTCATCGAGATCCAGTACGAGCGGAACGACGTCGACTTCTCGCGCGGCACGTTCCGCGTGCGCGGCGACACCGTCGAGATCTTCCCTGCTTACGAGCGCGAGAAGGCCATCCGCGTCGAGTGGTTCGGCGACGAGATCGACGCCATCTCCGAGGTCGACCCTCTGCGCGGCAAGATCCTGCGCAAGCTCGACGAGGTCTCTATCTTCCCCGGCTCGCACTACGTCACGCCCGCCGACCGCCTCACGAAGGCCATGACGGGCATCAAGGAGGAGCTGCGGGGGCGGCTCTCGGAGCTCAAGGCGCAGAACAAGCTCGTCGAGGAGCAGCGCCTCTCGCAGCGCACGCTCTACGACCTCGAGATGCTCGAGCAGATGGGCCGCTGCAAGGGCATCGAGAACTACTCGCGCCATCTCTCCGGTCGCGCGCCCGGCGAGCCGCCGCCCACGCTCCTCGACTACTTCCCCAAGGACTACCTGCTCTTTATCGACGAGTCGCACCAGACGGTTCCGCAGATCGCGGCGATGTTCAAGGGCGACCGCTCGCGCAAGGAGACGCTCGTCGACTTCGGCTTTCGCCTGCCGTCGGCGCTCGACAATCGCCCGCTGCGCTTCGACGAATGGGAGTCGCGCACGACGCAGAAGGTCTTCGTCTCGGCGACGCCGGCCGAGTACGAGCTCGCGGCCGCCCAGGGCGTCGTCGTCTCACAGATCATCCGCCCCACGGGCCTGCTCGATCCCGAGATCGAGGTGCGCCCCGTGGGCCAGCAGGTCGACGACTTGCTCGGCGAGATTCGCCTTCGAGTCAAGGCGAACGAGCGTGTCCTCGTGACGACGCTCACGAAGCGCATGGCGGAGGATCTCACCGAGTACTACGCCGAGCTCGGCGTGCGCGTGCGCTACCTGCACTCGGACATCGACACGCTCGAGCGCATCGAGATCCTGCGCGACCTGCGCCTCGGCGAGTTCGACGTGCTCGTGGGCATCAACCTCCTGCGCGAGGGCCTCGAC
>DASZFV010000484.1:0-5482 GCA_035939455.1 Polyangia bacterium | reverse complement strand
CTCGCGACCTCGCTGCTCGCGCGGTTTCCCCTCGAGGCGCTCGTCGTCGTCGACACCGTCGCGACGCGCGCCCGACGTGGCCTCGCGCTCGGAGCTCACGCCGCCGCCGCCGAGGTCACCGCGGCGCGGGCCGCGCTCGGTGCGCGCGGCCACGCCGGCGTCGGCCCCGAGCCGGGCGCCGACCTGACGTTCGAGCTCACGGGCGACCCCGCCGCCCTCGACGACGCGCTCGCGCTCACGGGCCGCGAGGGGCGCGTCGTCGTCGGCTCGTTCTACGGCGGCAAGCGCGCGGCCGCCGATCTCGGCGCCCACTTCCACCGCGGGCGGCTCACGCTCCTCAGCAGCCAGGTGAGCCACATCGCGCCGGGGCTCACCGGCCGCTGGGACCGCGCGCGCCGCGGCGCCGCCGCCTGGGACGCGCTCGCGCGCTTCGACGCCGCGGCCGTCGTCACGCACCGCTTCGCGCTCGGGCGCGCCGCCGAGGCCTACGCGCGCCTCGACGGGGGCCCCTCGGAGGCGTTACAAGTTCTCCTCACCTACGAGTGAAAGAGTGGACGACATGAGTCGGTACACGGTCGGCGTTCTTCGTGAGTTCATCGCGTCCCACTTTCTCTTCGGCGGGGATTGGGGCCGCGAAAATCAGCCGCACGCGCATCATTACCGCCTGGAGACGACCTTCGCGGGCGACGAGCTCGACCGCCACGGCTACCTGCTCGACATCGCCGTCGTCAAGGAGCACCTCGACCGCCTCGTCGCGCGCTTTCGCGACAAGATGCTCAACGACCTGTCCGAGCTCGGAGGCCGCAATCCCGGCCTCGAGCCCTTCGCGCGCGCGCTCGCCGAGGGCCTGTCCCGCGCCCTCATCCCTGCGCTGCCGCCGCGCACGCTGACGGCGCTCACGGTGAAGCTCTGGGAGGACGAAGAGGCCTTCGCGACGTACACGCTCTGGTTTTCCTGAGCGCCGGGCCGGCATGCGCATCGCCTTCGTCCTGCTCGGCGACATCGACCGCGTCTCGGGCGGCTTCGTGTACGATCGCATGCTCGTCGAGCGCCTGCGCGCTCGCGGGCACGTCGTCGACGTCGTGCCGCTGCCCTGGCGCTCGCGCGCGCGCTCCGTGACGGCGAACGTTCGGCCGCTGCCGCCCGTGCTCGCGGCCGCGGACGTCGTCATCCAAGACGAGCTCTGCCACGCGGCGGTCTTCGCGAGCAACCGCCAGCTCCGGCGCGCCGGCATCCCGGTGGTCGCGCTCGTCCACAACGTCTCGAGCGCCGGGTCGCGCAAGCGCGGGCCGGGGCCCTCGCTCGGACGCGCGCTCGAGCACCGTTATCTGCGCACCGTCGACGGCATCGTCGCCGTCTGCGACAGCACGTTGCGCGACGCGCGCGCGCCGCTCGTGCGCGACGTCCCGAGCGTCGTCGCGCGGGCCGGCCGCGACCACCTGCCGGCGCGCCGGCCGAGCGCCGCCGCGGTCGCCGTTCGCGCCCGCGCGCCGGGGCCGCTGCACGTGCTCTGCTCGGCGGCGGTCGTGCGCGCCAAGGGCCTGCACCGCCTCGTCGAGGGGCTCGCGGGCGCCGGCGCCGCCTCGATCGAGCTCGACGTCGCGGGCGCCCTGGACGTCGAGCCGGTCTACGCGAGAAAGGTGACCGCCCTCGTCGCGCGCTCGGGCTTGGGGGCGCGCGTGCGCCTGCACGGCCTCCTGACGGGCGACGCGCTCTGGTCGCTCTATGCGCGCGCCCACGTCCTGGCGCTGCCATCGGATCGAGAGTCGTAACCGCTCGCGGTCGTCGAGGCGCTCGGCTACGGGTTGCCCGCGCTCGTCACCGACCAGGGCGGCGCGCGCGAGGTGCTGGGCGATGGGCCGCAGGGCCTCTGCCTGCCGCCCGACGACGTCGGGGCCTGGGCGGCTGCGCTCGCGGCGTTCGCGGCCGATCGCGCGAGCCTCGCGCGCGCCGGGCGCGCGGCCCTCGAGCGCTTCGCGGCGCTCGGCACCTGGGACGACGTCGCGTCACGGGTGGAGGCGCTCTGCGCGCGCGTCGCCGTCCGCCGCTGAGCGCGTCACGAGCTGCCACTCGCCCGCGAACAACGCCAGCGTCGGCAACATCGCCACCGTCGCCATCGTCCAAGTCAAGGCGCGCGGCAGAAGCGGGAACAGCGCGGCCGCGACGACCGTCATCTGCACGCCCGCGAAGAAGCGCGCCCGCGGATCGGGCTTCAGGCGCTCGGCGAACACCGCACGCCCGCGCGCCCGACGCAGCCGAAGGGCGAGCCCGAACGCGGGATAAGCGAGCGCCAGCGCCAGGTACCAGGGCGGCAAGCGCCCCCAGCGCACGCCGACGAGCGGCGCCAAGAGCAGTCCGAGCGCGTCCGTCGTCACGTCGAGTCGGGCGCCCAGGGCCGTCACGCCCGCCGTCCGACGCGCCAGCGCGCCGTCCGCGCCGTCGGCGAGCGCCGCGAGCGTGTAGAGCACGCCGGGCAGCCAGCGCGCGCCGCCCGCCGGCACGGGACCGGGGACGAACCCGGCGACGAGCGCGATCAAGAACCCGCGCGCGAGCGTCACCCAGGTGGCCTGCGAGAGCGCGGCGCGCGCGTCGGCGGCGTGGGCCCGGCGCAGGCGCTCCAAGAAAAGAACGAGCCAGAGCCACGTCACGGTCGCGACCGGCGTGAAGCGCGACCAGACCACCGACGGGTCGTAAGACGCAAGACTCTTCGCGACCACGGTGATCACAGTCACGCCCGCGAAGGTCAGCAAGATCGTTGGCTGCTCTACACGCGGTGTCATGAAAATGCGCAGCGCGCGTTCTCCTTTGATCCGAATCCTGCTCCTGCGGACACAAATAGGGAGAGGAAGATGACGGACTCGCCGATCGATCGCCGCCGCCACGCGAGGTTCCAGCTGGGCCTGCCGGTCGGCGTGCGGCTCGCCGGGCGTCGCACGCCGATCATGGTCGAGCTCCTCGACGTCTCCGAATCGGGCGCGCGCTTCCGGGCCGCTGGCGCCGACGTGCGGGTCGCGGAGCGCGCCGCGTTCGGCTTCGTCGTTCCCGAGCGGCCGAGCTGTCAGGCGCAAGGGTTGGTCGTGCGCGCCGATCGTTCGGGCCAGTTCGCGGGTCAGTTCGTGCTCGCGCTCGACGACACCAATGACGAGTTTGTCGGGTTCATCCGCCACCTCTCCGCCGAGGCCTGACGGACCGCGACGCCGATCACGCTCGGGCGGCTCGGTTTAACACTACTTCACGGGCGGACAACGGCACGGCAACGGACGCGTAATAGACTTGTTCCGTGGGCGATGGACGCCCGCCAGAAAGAAACGAGAGGGATTCTCATGGACACGGACATCACCAACGACACGAACACGGAGCTCGCGCGCGCGGCGCGCCCGCCGAGCAGGCGCTTCTCGCGACGAATGATGGGCGCGGTCGCGGCGCTCGCGCTCGGGGGCGCCCTGTCGCTCTCGGTCGCCCAGGCGCGCGGCTTTGGCGGTCCCGAGGGCGGAGGCGTCGCGGCCTTTCGCATGCACAAGATCCTCGATCGCGTCGGGGCGACCGACGCGCAGAAGGCGCAGATCAAGGGCATCTGGGAGGGGTTGCGGCCCCAGCTCAAGACGCTGCGCGAGGAGCACGCGGGCCTGCGGCAGCAGATCACGCAGGCGATGACCGCCGCGACGATCGATCCGACGGCGATCGAGAAGCTGCGCCAGCAGTCGGTCGGCGTCATGGACAAGCTCTCGTCCGTCATCACCCAGGGCTTCGTCCAGACGGCGGGCGTGCTCACGCCCGAGCAGCGCAAGCAGGCCGCGGCGGAGATCGAGAAGGCGCGCGAGCATCGGCGGGCTCACTTCGACGAGAACGGGCCCGCTGGCATGGGCGAGCCCTGAGCGCACGGGCGCTTTTTGACCACGTCCGCGTCGGGGGTGTAGACATCGAGGGGTGAACGTTCGCTCGCCAGCGATCTTGGTCGCCGCGGCGGTGCTGGTCGTCTCTGCGGCGCCGGCGCGCGCCGAGCCTCCCGGCGGCGCCGCGCCCGTGCCCGCGGAGACCGCGCCCGCGCAGGCCGTACCGGCCGAGCCGTCGGCGTCCGCGCCTCACATCGAGGGCATCGGGTACGCGAACGAGGCGCCTCCGTCGCTGGCCCCGCCGCTCCTGGTGACGCCGGCGCCGCTCGTGGCGGCGCCGGTCCCGAAGGCGAAGCGCGTTCCGCTCGCGCGTCGCTGGTGGTTCTGGGCGAGCCTCGGAACGGCGGCCGTGGGCGTGGTCCTGGCCGCGCTCTTCATCGGCCCGAAAGAGCCGTACTCCGGGAACGCCATGCCCGGCATCGTGCAGATCTTCTGATGGACGCGCGCCGGTCAGGCCCGCGGTTCAGCGCTTCCGGGCTCGTACTGGCGGCCCTGGTCGCCGCGTCCGCCGGTTGCTTTTCGGATCCCACGGAGGTCGTGGTCGTCGTCGACACGGACGCCGTGTCCTTCGTCGACTTCCAGCAGATCAAGTACCAGCTCGGGTTTTCGCCCAACCTCGGAGGCACGTCCGCCGTCGGCAACCCTGAGCCCATGCCGTCGACGCTGGGCCTGACGCCCAGCAGCCCAGGAGCGACGACGGGAGCGACGACCTTCGACGTGGTCGTGACTTTCGCGGGCAACATGGGACAGCCGTTCCTGCAGCGCAAGGTTTCGAACATTCGCTTCGTCCCCGATCAGGTTCGCGCCTTGTTCATCCCGATACTGAAAGCCTGTGCGTGCAACGGCACCAATTGCCCACACGCCCTCGACGACGGGTGCCGCGACATCACGGCACCCGTCCTGACGTCGTTCGACGAGAACAACCTCCCGCGCGTCGGCTCTCAGTAACCGGGCGGCGCCCAGTAGCCGTCTTGCCAGGCCCACTGGGCGCCGTCCCAGGCCCAGGTGCCGGGGAGCCAGACCCAGCCGGCGTAGGGGCGGACGCTGGGCGCGCCGATCCAGACTCGGGTCGTGCCGCGCCAGCCCCAGTGACCGGCGACGGGCCCGACGCCATAGCCGAAGCGGGGCCCGCCGTAACCGGCGTGCCAGCCGTAACCGGGGCGAGCGCCGTACACCGCGCGGCCCGCGAACGCTCGCGACGCCACGGCGACGTGGGGCACGAGCGCTGGACGTGAAACGAAGCCGCCGCGCCAGCCGCCACCGGCGTGCGCCATCGGCGCGGCGTGACCACCGCCACGCCGACCCTGCGCAGAGACCGGCTTGGCGGCCCCCAGCAGCAATCCGAGAACGGGCAACGCGAACGAAAGTGCGACGCGCTTCATGATCGTGAACCTCCGTCCATAGGACGGAGGTCGAGGCGGGCTTATTCCGACGAAACCCGCGGAGATCTCGCGGATTCAGGTCGGAACGCGGGCCTTTTCGATCGCGTCGACGTCGGCGATGATGCGGCGCAGGCGGTCCTCGACGAGAGCGCGGATCTCGGCGAGCCGCGCCGGCGTGTCGGCCTCGAAGCGCATGACGAGCACGGG
>DASZFV010000483.1:0-2040 GCA_035939455.1 Polyangia bacterium | reverse complement strand
CGCGCCCGCAACCTTGTGCGCCGACAGGTATTCGACGACCGGCGCGAACGCCAACGGGTGCGCGCGCTCGTCGGCCGTGAGCGGCGTCCGGCCGATGTCGCCGGTCAGCGTCGCCGCCTCGACCAGGCCGTGAAAGGGCGCCGTCGCCACGGCGACGCCGCCGGCGACCCGCGCGCCCGCTGGCTCGGGATCGGCGATCATGAAGTTGGCGTGGTAGGCGGCGTAGTCGAGGTTGGCGCGCGTCGGCTCGTCGATCTCGCGAACGAGCGCGGTGGAGCGCGTGCGGCTGTACCCGTCGTTGAGCGTCCGCACCTGGGCGTGGATGGCGGGGACAGAGCCCTTGATTGCCGACCACGGCGCGGGACCAAGGCCCGGGTGGCAGGCGAGTGCGAGCGCCGACAGCGCGACGGCGACGACGTCTGCGGGGCGCGCGCGGCCGGCATTCGCGCGACTACGAAGGAGCATAGTGTCCCCGGCGGAAGCGCCACAGCACGCGCAACACGCGCAAGCCGTACGGGATCGGTCGCAGATGCGAGATCTCGTCGGCGTAGCGCGTGGGCACGGGCGCTTCGGCGACCGCGAGACCGCACGCGCGCGCCGACGCGATGACCTCGAGATCGAAGTCGAAGGTGTCAGAGAGGCGCGCGAAAGGCACGCTCTGACGCAGGCGGCGGCCGTAGAGGAGATAGCCGCTGTGATAGTCGGTCATGCGCAGACCGAGCGCGCGGTTTTCGAGCACGTTGAGCGCGGCGTTGGCGACGTACTTGTAGATGGGCATCCCGCCCGAGAGAGCGGAGCCCGAGGCGATGCGCGATCCCTGGAGCAGGTCGATACCACCCGTCTGCATCGCGGCCAACAGCGACGGCAGGGCCTCGGGGCTGTATTGTCCGTCGGCGTGAACGCAGGCGACGACGTCGGGATCGGTCTCGGCGGCGCGCGCGAGCCCGTCTTTCATGGCCGCGCCGTAGCCGCCGTTGCGCGGGCGGTCGACGAGCTCGACGGGGCAGCGGCCGCGCGGCAGCTCGGCGACGATCCGCGCCGTGTCGTCGCGACTCCCGTCGTTGACGACGATGATGCGATCGAGCTCCGGCACGGGAGCCGCGAGGACCCGCTCGATGACGGCGGCGACGTGCCTGGAGGCGTCGTAAGCCGGGATGACGACGGCGACCGTCACGGCGCCTTCGACCGCGTCGCGCGCGCAGCGACCACGCGCCTCTCGGTGGCCAGCGCCGGACCGTAGCGCGCCACGTAGTCGTCGACGATTCCGGGGAGCATCTGCTCGAGGGTCGTCTCGGGCTGCCAGCTCAGCAGGCGCCGGGCCTTGCCGATGTCGGGGACGCGCTGCTCGGAGTCGTCGTAGCCGGCGCCGTAGAGCTCCTCCGCCGTGACGTCGCGGAGCCGCGCGCGCGCAGCGCCCGGCACGCGGGCCGCGTACGCGCGCGCGAGCACCTCCGCGAGCGTGCGCACGCTGACCTCGTTCGCCGGGTTGCCGAGGTTCAGGATTTGACGCCGGCAGGCCGTGGGCCGCCCGACGATCCGCACGACGGCCTCGACGAAGTCCTCGACCGAGATGAACGACCGCCGTTGCGCGCCGCCCGCGACGAGCGGCAGCTCTTCGCCGCGCAGGAGGGCGCTCATGAACGACGCCAGCACGCGCGGCACGCCCTCGCCGTCGACGCCGGGCACGAAGTCCATGCGCCGCCCGATGACGTTGAAGGGCCGGACGATCGTGAAGTCCAGCGCGCCGTGGAGGCCGTGCGCCCAGATCACGCGCTCGAGGAGCTGCTTGGCGCAGGCGTAGGTCCAACGCTCGCGATCGACGGGGCCGAGGAACATCCCCGTCGTCTCCTCGTTCATCGTGGGCGTCTCGTGGCCCCCGGCGTCGAGCGCGCGCCGGCCGTACACCTCGCACGTCGAGAAATGAACGAGGCGAACGCCGCGCGCTGCGCACAGCTTCACGAGCGGCACGAGGTCGGTGTAATTGGCGTCGATGACGTCGAGCGGTCGCGTGTTGTAGAGTGACGGGTTGCAAAGCGCCGT
>DASZFV010000482.1:0-13778 GCA_035939455.1 Polyangia bacterium | reverse complement strand
GCCCTCCCATGGCATGGCCGCCCGGGTTCGAACCGATGGCGCCGCCCGCCGAGACCGGCGCAGCGCAGCCGCTGGCGCCTCCGCCGGTCACGTCCGCTCCGTCGCCCGCGCCTCCGCGCGCGTGCGTGCCCGGCTCGACGCAGGCCTGCGTCGGCCCCGGCGGCTGCAAGGGCGGGCAAGCGTGCCTGGCGGACGGGGCGGGCTTCGGCCCGTGCGACTGCGGCACGGGCACGGCGGCGGCCCCCCCGTAGGGCCGCGCTCGCGGGGGAGGGGACCTTTCAGGTTCATCCTTGACGGACGAGGCGCGGGGCGAGGATTCTAGCGCCCCACGCCCCCATGAAGATCGTCGACGCCAAGGTCATCGTCTGCAGCCCGGGCCGGAACTTCGTGACGCTCAAGATCACGACCGAGGACGGCATCCACGGTCTCGGCGACGCGACCCTCAACGGGCGCGAGCTGGCCGTCGTCGCGTACCTCGAGGAGCACGTCATCCCCATGCTCATCGGGCGGGACGCGCGCCGCATCGAGGACACCTGGCAGTTGCTGTACAAGGGCGCGTACTGGCGTCGCGGCCCCGTGACGATGACGTCCGTGAGCGCCGTCGACTGCGCGCTGTGGGACATTCAGGGCAAGGCTCTCGGCGTCCCCGTGTACCAGCTCCTCGGCGGGCGCTCGCGCGACGACGTCATGGTCTACGGTCACGCCAACGGCGCCGACATCGACGACGCCGTGAGGGCCGCGCAGCACTACGTCTCGCTCGGCTACAAGGCCGTGCGCGTCCAGGCGGGCGTTCCCGGGCTCAAGGGCGTGTACGGCATCGGCCGCGGCACGATGAGCTACGAGCCGGCCGAGCGCGGCAAGGTGCCCGAGTTCGAGTGGTCGAGCGAGCGCTACCTCAGCTTCGTGCCCCAGCTCTTCGCGCGCGTGCGCCGCGAGCTCGGCCCCGACGTGCACCTGCTGCACGACGTCCACCACCGCCTCACGCCCATCGAGGCGGCCCGGCTCGGCAAGGAGCTCGAGCCCCATCACCTGTTCTGGATGGAGGATCCGACGCCGGCCGAGCTGCAGGACGGCTTCCGCCTCATCCGCGAGCACACGACGACGCCCATCGCCGTCGGCGAGGTGTTCAACTCGATCCACGACTGCGAGGCGTTGCTGCGCGGCCAGCTCATCGACTACATCCGCACGTCGGTCGTGCACGCGGGCGGGCTGTCGCACCTGCGCAAGATCGCGCACGTGGCCGAGCTCTACCACGTCAAGACGGGCGCTCACGGCGCCACCGACATGAGCCCCGTCTGCCTCGCGGCCTCGCTGCACTTCGACCTCGCGATCCACAACTTCGGCATCCAGGAGTACATGCGCCACAGCGACGACACCGACCGCGTGTTCCCACATGCCTACTCGTTCAACGCCGGCGCGCTCTATCCGGGAGACAAGCCCGGGCTCGGCGTCGACATCGACGAGACGCTGGCGGCGCACCACCCGTACGAGCGCGCCTATCTGCCCGTCGCGCGCAAGCTCGACGGCACGGTGCACAGCTGGTGATGCGAGCCTTCTCCCTCACGGAGACCGGCGCCCCCGAGACCGCCAAGAGGTAACGCATGCCCCTCGATATCAAACCCAAAGCCGATTGCCGCTTCGACCTCGTCTCCCTGGGCGAGGTCATGCTCCGCCTCGACCCCGGCGACGGCCGCGTGACGACGGCGCGCAGCTTCCAGGCGTGGGAGGGCGGCGGCGAATACAACGTCGCGCGCGGCTTGCGCCGCTGCTTTGGGCTCGACACGGCCGTCGTCACCGCCTTCGCCGACAACCCGATCGGCCGCCTCCTCCAGGACTTCATCTATCAGGGCGGCGTCGACCAGTCGTACGTCAAGTGGGTAAAGTACGACGGCATCGGGCGCAGCGTGCGCAACGGGCTCAACTTCACGGAGCGCGGCTTCGGCATCCGCGGCGCCGTCGGCTGCTCGGATCGAGGAAACACGGCGGCCAGCCAGCTCCGGCCCGGCGACGTCGACTGGGAGAAGCTCTTCGGCGAGGACGGCGTGCGCTGGCTGCACACGGGCGGCATCTTCGCGGCGCTCTCCGAGACGACGGCGGGCGTCGCCGAGGAGGCCATGAAGGCCGCCAACAAGCACGGCACGATCGTCTCGTACGATCTCAACTACCGCGAGTCGCTGTGGAAGGGGATCGGCGGCAAGGAGCGCGCGCGCGCCGTCAATCGCGGCCTCGCCGAGCACGTCGACGTCATGCTCGGCAACGAGGAGGACTTCACGGCCTCGCTCGGCTTCGAGGTCGAGAACGCCGACGAGCACTTCTCGACCATCGACGTCGCCTCGTTCGGGCGCATGATCGAGAAGGCCATCGCGACCTACCCGAACTTCAGCGTCGTCGCGACGACGCTGCGCCACGCCAAGACGGCGACGGTCAACGACTGGAGCGCGATCTGTTACGCGGACGGCCAGCTCTACCAGTCGATGGCGCGCGCCAACCTCGAGATCTTCGATCGCGTGGGCGGCGGCGACTCGTTCGCCTCCGGCCTCGTCTACGGTTTCCTGGCCGGCAAGGGACCGCAGTGGGCCGTCGAGTGCGGCGCGGCGCACGGCGCCCTCGCCATGACGACGCCCGGCGACACGTCCATGGCGACGCTCGCCGAGGTCGAGAAGGCCATGAAAGGCGGGGCGGCGCGCGTGGATCGCTGATGGCGTCGCGGCCCGGCGCGCGCGACGGCGAACAGGTCGTTTTCTTGCGCTCTCGTGGCTGCGTGTTCCTATGGTCCAGGGAGCGCGATCATGGACATGAAGATCATCCGTCTTCCGTCGGGAGGCCTGGTCGAGAAGTTGGGGCGGGGCGTGCGTCTCACGACGCCGTGCGCGGGGGCTCTCGCGAGCGACAGCCGCACGCGCCTGGCCTGGCAGATGTTGACGGTCCAGCAGGCCGAGCAGGCGCTGGGCTTTCGGCTGCAAGTCGTCGAGTGGACGCTCACCGCGGTGGGCGCGCGCACCGTCGCCTATCCGGACACCGAGGAGGTGTTCGAGCTCGACGCGGTGGGCGTGTAGGCGCAGCCAGCGGCAGCGCTACGCGGCCACCGCTCCGGCCTGACCGGTCTCGGCGCCGCTGCCGAGGCGCTTGAGGAAGCGCACGTGCGAGCGAAGCGCGTCGCGCATGCGCGGGTGCGACGCGTGCCGCACGCCGTGCGCGCGGCAGGCGGCCTCGACGAGCGGCGAGATGGCCGGGTAGTGCAGATGGCAGATGCGCGGGAAGAGGTGGTGCTCGATCTGGAAGTTCAAGCCGCCGAGGTACCAGGTGAGGAGCTGGTTGTCGCGCGCGAAGTCGACGGCCGTCTCGACCTGGTGCGTGAACCAGTCGGTCGCCATCTTGCGCGTGCCGGGCGCAGGCGCGGGGAAGTCGGCCTCCTGCACGCAGTGCGCGAGCTGGAAGACGGTCGCGAGCGTGAGCCCCAGGACGACGCCCGTGTAGAGGTAGGTCGCGACGACGGGGAGGACGCCGTGGTGCAGGATCGGAATCACGAAGGCCAGGACGTAGAAGATGACCTTGCCCACCCAGAAGTAGACCTGCTCCCAGCCGCGCGGGCGCGCGTAAGTCGTGTCGGCGACGCCGGGGTTCATCATCGTGCGAAAGTCGCCCGTGGTCTGCCACTCGATGGCCAGGAGCGCGTACAGGCCCCAGATGTAGATGTGCTGGAAGCGATGAAAGGGCCGATGGGGATCGAGCGGCGACAGCCGGCCCGCGGGCCCGACGTTGAAGTCGTCGTCGGAGCCGGTGACGTTGGGGAAGCTGTGGTGGGCGATGTTGTGCTTGAAGTGCCAGAAGTACGCGCACCCGCCCATGAGGTTGAGCGAGAGCGCCGCGGCCTTGTTGACCCAGCCGCGTGGCGAGTAAGCGCCGTGGTTGCCGTCGTGCATGACGCAGAAGCCCACGCCCGCCATCGCGAGCGCCAGCGAGGTGGCGAGCAGCACGGTTTGCCACCACGTCGCGGCGAGGAACACGAGCGCCAGGTACGACGCCGTGAGCCACATGAAGATCGTCGCGGTCTTCAGCAACATCCGACCGCAACCGCGACGTTGCAAGCCGGTAGCATCGAAGTAGGCCGCCACCCGCGCTTCCACGTCGTCGCGGAAGGCGGAGCTGGCCGTGTAGGTGAGCGCCACGCGTGTCAGGATATCACCCGACACGGCCAAAATACAGGTCCTCAATATCTCTGGTATGAATCGATGACCATGCAGGGCTACCGCAGTCGCACCTCGACACAGGGCAGGAACATGGCGGGCGCGCGCTCGCTCTGGCGCGCCACGGGCATGAAGGACGCCGACTTCGAGAAGCCCATCGTCGCCATCGCCAACAGCTTCACGCAGTTCGTGCCGGGGCACGTGCACCTGCACGACGTCGGGCAGCGCGTGAAGAAGGTCATCGACGCCTCGGGCGGGTGGGGCGTCGAGTTCAACACGATCGCGGTCGACGACGGCATCGCCATGGGCCACGGCGGCATGCTCTATTCGCTGCCGTCGCGCGACCTCATCGCCGACAGCGTCGAGTACATGGTGAACGCGCACTGCGCCGACGCGCTCGTCTGCATCTCGAACTGCGACAAGATCACGCCCGGCATGCTCATGGCGACGATGCGCCTCAACGTGCCGACGATCTTCGTCTCGGGCGGGCCCATGGAGGCGGGCAAGCTCACGGGCACGCACGGGCGCGACGGCAAGCCGCTCGTGAGGAAGCTCGATCTCATCGACTCGATGATCGCGTCTTCGGACGCCAAGGTCTCGGACGCCGAGCTCGGCGAGATGGAGCGCTCGGCCTGCCCGACGTGCGGCTCGTGCTCGGGCATGTTCACGGCCAACAGCATGAACTGCCTGAACGAGGCGCTCGGCCTGGCGCTGCCCGGCAACGGCACGCTGCTCGCGACGCACGCGCGCCGCTGGGAGCTGTTCGAGGACGCCGCCAAGCGCATCGTCGCGCTCGCGAACCGCTGCTACGTCGACGGCGACACCTCGGTGCTCCCGCGCAGCGTCGCGACGAAGGCGGCCTTCGAGAACGCCATGACCCTCGACATCGCCATGGGCGGCTCGACGAACACCGTGCTGCACATCCTCGCGATCGCGCACGAGGCGGGCGTGGACTTCACGATGAAGGACATCGATCGCCTGTCGCGCCACGTGCCCAACATCTGCAAGGTCGCGCCCGCGGGCCACTACCACGTCGAGGACGTGCACCGCGCGGGCGGCATCTTCACGATCCTGGGCGAGCTCGATCGCGCCGGCCTCATCGAGCGCGACGCCGGCACGGTTCACCTCGGCACGATGGGCGCCGCCATCGACGCCAACGACCTGCACCGCGAGACGGCGACCGCGGGGGCCCGCCAGCGCGCCCTCGCGGCGCCGGGCGGCGTGCCCACGCAGGTGGCGTTCTCGCAGGACAAGTACTTCAAGGAGCCCGACCTCGACGTCGAGAAGGGTTGCATCCGCGACGTCGCGCACGCCTACAGCCTGGACGGCGGCCTCGCCGTGCTGCACGGGAACATCGCGCTCGAGGGCTGCATCGTGAAGACGGCGGGCGTCGACCCCTCGGCGTTGAAGTTCGAGGGGCGCGCGCGCGTCTTCCACTCGCAGGACGCCGCCTGTGACGCCATCATGGCCGACGAGATCCACGCGGGCGACGTCGTCGTCATCGTCTACGAGGGCCCCAAGGGCGGCCCCGGCATGCAGGAGATGCTCTACCCGACCTCGTACCTCAAGGGGAAGGGTCTCGGCAAGGACTGCGCGCTCGTCACCGACGGCCGCTTCTCCGGCGGCACCTCGGGCCTCAGCATCGGCCACGTCTCGCCCGAGGCGGGCGAGGGCGGCGCCATCGCCCTCATCGAGGAGGGCGACAAGATCCACATCGACATCCCCAACCGGCGCATCGACGTCGTCGTCGACGACGCGACGCTCGCGGCGCGCCGCCAGGAGATGGCCGGGCGGGGCGCGATGGCCTGGAAGCCCAACCGCGACCGCACGGTCTCGCTCGCGCTGCAGGCCTACGCGGCCCTCACGACGAGCGCCGCCCGCGGCGCCGTCCGCGACGTCTCGCAGGTCGTGGCCAAGAACAAGCGCCAGGGTTCCTGACCCGATCGCCAGATCTCGTCCCGAGCACGGGGTGATTTCCGAGGCGAATGGCTCTACCGGCAGGCCCCCAGTTGAGGCGCCGCTGCGACCCGTGATACAAATGGCGCCGCTCCGCGTACGTCAACCCTTGGGAGGTCGAACCCGATGCGCACCAGTAGCTTAGCTCTCGTCTCCGTCTTTGCTCTCGCTTTCACCGCCGGCGTGCTCCATGGCTGCGGAGGGTCGTCGGGCGCCAAGCCCACGCCGACGTGCGTGCTCTCGAGCGACTGCACCGGCAAGCTGGTCTGCGCGCTCGGCTTTTGCGTGAACGCCTGTGTCGACGGGTCAAAGGACTGCAACGCAGGCGACCTCTGCATCAAGGGCGACACCGGCAACTTCTGTCGTGCCCCGGAGGTGGCCACGAAGAAATGTGCGCTCAACAGCGACTGCACCGCCCCGCTCGTATGCGGGCGCGACCTGACGTGCCGCGAGCAGTGCGCGGGCGACGTCGACTGTCCGCCCCAGCAGAAGTGCACCGTGAGCAAGACGTGCGCCGATCCGGCGGTCGACAAGCTCTACAATGCTGCGACGAACGACTTCAACCCGCCCCCGACGGGCGCGGCCGGCTCCACGGGCGCGGCTGGCTCCACGGGCGCGGCTGGCTCGGGCGCTGACGCGGCCGCGGGCTCGACCGGCACGGCGGGTTCGACCGGCACGGCCGGCGATATGGGGACCGCGGGCGCGAGCACCGATGCGGCCGCGGGCACGACGGGCGCGGCGGGCAGCGACGCCGGCACCACGACGAATCCCGACGCCCCCGAGGCCGTCGACATGACGACCGTGACGCCGAACAAGTCGGTCCACCAGGGCCAGTCGGCCGTGACGATCACGATCACCAAGGCCGCCGGCGGCCTGTCGAACGCGACGGTCGTCAGCCTCGGCGCGATCGACAAGTCGAAGGCCGTCGTTCAGAGCAGCAGCACGGACACGAGCCTCGTCATCAAAGTGACGGTCCCCCACGGCGCGGCTCTCGGCATGCAGACCCTCGTCGTCTCGACGAAAGGCGGCGTCATCACGGCCACGAACGTGATCGAGGTCACCGCCATCACGGCCGGCCCCGCCGGGAGCGACGCCAACGCTGGCTCGACCGCGTCGCCGTTCCGCAGCTTCGGACAGGCGCTCCTCGTCGCCGACGTGGGTGACACGATCCACCTGCTGGACGGGACCTACTCGTCGGCGACGGCGGCCATGGGCGGCTCCGACGAGAAGTGGAACACGCCGATTCCCAACAACCTCACGATCATGGGCGACACGGTCGCGGGGACGATCCTCGACGGCGCCGGCGTCTCGGGGGCCGACGGCATCGATTCGCCCGCCATGCTCAGCGTTCAGAACGTCACGCTCAAGCACTTCCGGTACGGCGTGAACGTCAATCTGCCGAACACGACGCTCACGTTGCAGCACGTGGTCGTCAGCGCGAGCACGTCGTACGGCCTTTACATCGACACCCCGGCCGTCGGCTCGACCATCACTCTGAGCGGCACCGACTCGCTCATCGACCAGCAGGCGCAGCAGTACGGCGTCTACATCAATGGGAACCAGACCGCCACCAACGCGAAGATCACGCTCAACATCACCGATGCGACGGTTCAGGCCGGTTACGTCGTCCTCACGATGTATTACACGTCGGGGACGACCGTCAACCTGACGAACGCGACCCTGAAGGATCTCGGCACGTCTGGCGCGATCTCGATCTCCCAGACCAACAACGTGATCGGAAACACCATCACGCTCAAGAACACGACCGTCATCGGCACGATCAACCTCAACGACAAGACGGCGACGCTCACCACGATGGGCGGCTCGATGACGGAGAAGTCCGGCTCCCTGCTGAACCTCTCGGCGGCGGCCGCCGTCAACTTCAGCGGCACGACCTTCACGATGACCGACACGTCCAACGCGCTCAACGTCACCGGCGCCAACACCTCGATGACGATGACGAACTGCAAGATCATCGGCGGCGGCGCCGGTATCTCCCAGGGAGGCGCGGGCAGCGCGGTCAAGCTGAGGGGCACCGAGATCTTGTCCCCCAACTACTATGCCTACTACATGTCGGGCGGCACCCTCGACCTCGGCACGGCGGCCGATGCCGGCATGAACGGCTTGGGACTGCCGATCTCGCCGTCCTATTCCACGCTGAACGTGGCCTCCACGGGCTGCACCATCACGAGCAGCTCAACGAGCTTCGGTGACCACCTCGACGCAATGAACAATATCATCCAAGGCGTCACGCCGAGCGCGGGCGTCGTCGCTGGATTGGCAACGCGGGCCCCGCAGATCTACAGCATCGCCGCTGGATCGCAGATCACGTTCTTCTAGGCGTCTCACGAGGGACTGGCGATCGGGGCCCTCATCGCCGCACAATATAGCCATGTCCGATGACGCGCCGCAGACCGCCTCGACGATGTTGGGGCCCGGCGCGGCCGTCGCAATGACGGGCGATCTGCCCGCGGGGTTCGTCGTGGGGGAGTACCGCATCGACAAGGTCCTCGGGCGCGGGGGCATGGGCACCGTGTACGCGGGTGTGCAGCCCGTCATCGAAAAGCGGGTCGCCATCAAGCTGCTGAACGCGCAGTTCTCGGCGGACGTGAACCTCGTGCGCCGCTTCGTCGACGAGGCGCGCGCCGTCAACCGCATCCGGCACGCCAACATCATCGACATCTTCTCGTTCGGTCAGCTCGCCCCTCCCGACGGCCGGCAGTACTTCGTCATGGAGTACCTCGAGGGGACCACGCTCGCCGAGCGCATGCAGCGGGGCGATCTGTCGGGCGACGACATGCCCTCGTTCCTCACGCAGATCTGCGACGCGCTCGACGCCGCGCACGGCGAGAACATCGTCCACCGCGACCTCAAGCCCGAGAATGTCTGGATCGTGACGCCCAAGCGCGGCAAGCCGTTCGTCAAGCTGCTCGACTTCGGCATCGCGAAGCTGCTCTCCTCGGGAGAGCGCTCGACGACCCAGACCGGCATGGTCATGGGCACGCCGCACTACATGTCGCCCGAGCAGTGCCACGGCAAGGCCGTCGACCACCGCACGGACATCTACGCCATGGGCGTCATGCTCTATCAGCTGTACTCGGGGCGCCTGCCGTTCCAGGGCGAGACCTTCGCAGAGATCCTCGCCAAGCAGATCGTCGACACGCCCGAGCCGCCCTCCAAGCACGCGCAGATCCCGCCCGAGCTCGACAAGGTCATCATGCGCTGCTTGTCGAAGGATCCGGCGGGTCGGCCCCAATCGGCCAAGGAGCTGGGGCAGACGCTGGCGTCGATCCTCGCCGGGGCCGCCGCGCGCGTGCAGCGCGCCGCCGGCCAGCCCACGTCGGCGACGACGCTGTCGGCGAGCGCGGTCGAGGTGCGCCGCCGCGCGCTCGAGACCGAGGTCGCCGCGAGGAGGGGCGGCAGACGCATCGTCGTCGGGGCCGCGCTGGCGGCCGTCGCGGTCGGCGCCATCGTCGTCGCGTCGCTCGCGGGGCGCGGTCGGGCGCCGACCGTCGCGCCGCCACCCGCGGCCGCCGCCCCGTCGTCGCCGGCCGCGCGCCCGCTTGCCGCCACGCTGCCGCCCGCGACGCCGCCCGCGGCCGTCATTCCGGCGGCGCCCGCGGAGGCCCCAGGCCCGTTGACGTCGGACGCCGGGAAAAAGCATCGTCCAGGCGCCAGAGCCGGCCACCGCGACGACGAGCGCCCGGCGTCGTCAGCGACGGCCCGGCCGCGCTCGCGCGCCTCCGATACGGGCTTGGTGACACACAACCCGTTCGAGTAGTCTGCGAGCCCGAGAGGACCCGCATGATGCCCCGCGCTCCCTGGCTCACTTTCGTTTTCGTGGCCGCGCTGTCGGCGCTCGCCGTCACGAGCGGCGCCGCGCCGGCGCTCGCCGCCGGTCCCCCCGCCGCGGGAGCGCCGCCCCCCGCGCCGCCGCCTGCCGTCCCGCCGCCCGGGTCCGCGCCCGCCGCCGGGCCGTCGCCCGCCATCAAGGCCGAGGCCCGCGAGCGCTTCGACACGGGCCTGCACCTCTTCGAGAAGGGCGAGAACGCGGGCGCGCTCGCCGAGTTCAAGCGCGCGTACCAGCTCATCCCGAACCCGCTCGTGCTCTACAACATGGGCCTCGTCTACGCGGCCATGAACCGGCCCGTCGACGCCCTCGATGCTCTGAGCCAGTTCCTCGCCGAGCCCGGCGCGGCGGGCGCGCCACACAAGACGCACGCGCAGCAGGTGCGCGACGAGCAGGACAAGCGCATCGCGCAGCTCGTCGTCCTCACCGATCACCCCGCGACGGTCGAGGTCGACGGCGTCGAGGTGGCCCGCACGCCGCTCGTCAAGCCCATCCGCGTCGGGAGCGGCTCGCACGTCGTCGCCGTCGAGGCGCCCGGGTTCCTGGGCTCGCGCCGCGAGGTCACGCTCGCGGGCCAGCTCACCGAGACGATCGCGATGGCCATGCAGCCGTCGGACACGCGCATGGCCCAGCTCGTCGTGACGTCCGCCGTGCCGGGCGCCGAGGTCCTCGTCAACGGCAAGCGCGTGGGCGCGACGCCGCTGCCTGCGAGCGTCGCCGTGCCGCCGGGCAAGGTCACCGTCGAGCTGCAGCGCGCCGGCTACCTCACCTCGACGCAGTACATCGCCCTCGACGAAGGCGCGCGCGGCGAGCTCGCCTTCTCGCTCGCCGAGGATCCGGCCGCGCCCACCTCGGTCAAGGGCCGCCTCGTCGTGACCTCGAGCGAGCCGGGGTCCGAGTTGATCGTCGACGGGAGCGCGCGGCGGCCGCTCGTCGGGCCCGTCTCCTTGCCCGTTGGTACCCATCACGTGCGCGTCGAGAAGGTCGGCTACGAGGGCGCCGAGCGGAGCGTCGAGGTCGTGAACGGCCAAGACGCCTCGCTGCAGGTGACGCTCGCGCCCACGCCCGAGACGCGCGCGCAGCTCGACGCGAGCCGCTCCAATCGCCGCGTCGTGGCCTGGTCCGTGCTCCTCGGGGGCGCCGCCGTCGCCGTCGGGGGCGGCGTCCTCGCGCTCATCGAGAACAACGCCTTGCCCGGCGCGCGCGCGGACTTCAACACGCAGGTCACGATCCCGGAGAGCATCGCCGGCGGCACGTGCGACAAGAACCAGCTTCCCTCGATGTTCACGGCGCACATGTGTGACAGCGTTCATTCCTATTACCAGGGCCGCGTCGATCACGCCGAGAACCTTCGGCTCGTCGGCGTCCTCGTGGGCGGCGCAGGCGTCGCGGCGGCGGCCGTCGGCGCGTACCTGCTCGCGACCTCCGGGGCGAGCGGCGAGGCCGCCTCGGCGAAGGCCGCGGGCGTGACGAGCGTCGCCGCCTGGACCGGCGGGGCGGGCACGGGCGGCCTCGTCCTCTCGGGGCGATTCTAGAAGACGGCGTGTCCGCGTCGGACCTACGCGCGCGCGACCGGGCGGTGTTCTGGCACCCGTGCGGCCAGATGCGCGACTACGACGACTTCCCGCCGCTCGAGGTCGTGAGCGCCGCGGGCAGCCGCCTGCGGCTCGCCGACGGGCGCGAGATCCTCGACGCGATCTCGAGCTGGTGGTGCAAGGCGCTCGGCCACGGCCACCCGCGCCTCGCGGCTGCGCTGCGCGCCCAGCTCGAAGCGTTCGAGCACGTCATCACGGCGAACACGACGAACGCGCCGCTCGTGCGCCTGTGCGAGCGGCTGCTCGCAGCGGCGAACGGCGCGCCCGCGGCGGCCTGGGGCCCGGACGCGCCGCCCGGCCGGGTCGCCGGGCACTTCGGCAAGGTCTTCCTCGCCGACAACGGCTCGACGGCCGTGGAGGTCGCGCTCAAGATGGCGCTGCAGGCGCAGGCGCAGCGCGGGCAGGGCGCGCGCACCCGCTTCGCCGCGCTCGCCAACGGCTACCACGGCGAGACCGTGGGCGCGCTCTCCGTGGGTGACTGCGCGCTCTACGGTGCCCCCTATCGCGCCCTCTTGTTTCCGGTGACGAAGCTCGCGGGGCTGCCCTATCGCACGGGCCCCGAGGACGCGCGCTGGCTGGACGCGGGCGCCGAGTGGCCCGCGCTCGAGCGCGCGCTCGACGCCGAGGCCGCCACGCTGGCCGCCGTCGTCTACGAGCCCGTCTTGCAGGCGGCCGGCGAGATGCGCCTTTACAGCCCCGACCTGCTGCGTCGCCTGCGCCGCTGGGCCGACGCGCGCGGCGTCTACCTCATCGCCGACGAGATCGCCGCCGGCATGGGGCGTCTGGGCGCGATGCTCGCCAGTCACCTCGCCGAAGGGCCCGGGCGCGTGTCGGGCGCGGCGCTGCCCGATTTCGCGACGCTTTCGAAGGGGCTCACGGGCGGCGTCCTGCCGCTGTCGGCCGTGCTGACGACCGACGCCGTCGCCGCGCTGTTCGAGGCGGACTGGGCGGAGGGACGCGCGTTCCTGCACTCGAACACGTACACGGGCAACGCGCTCGGCGTCGCCGTCGCGAACGCCGTGCTCGACGTCTTCGCGAGCGAGGACATCCTCGGACGCGTGGCGAGCGACGGGCCGGCGTTGCGGGCGGCCCTGCGCGAGCTCGTGGCGCGACGGCCGGACCTGCCCCTCGCGGGCGCCCGCGGCTGCGGCATGATGGCGGCCGTCGATCTGCGCGGCGCGGGGGGCGCACCTCTCGACCCGGGCCGGCGCACCGGGTACCGCGTCTACCGCGAGGCGGTCCGGCGCGGCGTGTTGCTGCGTCCCATCGGCGACACGATGTACCTGTTCCCGCCGCTCACCGTCGAGGGCGCGGACGTGCACGTGATGGTGACCGTCCTCGAGGAGAGCGTGTCCGCCGTGGCATAGATTCGGGGCGCAACCCGCCCTCGCAGCGCGCGCCGAAGCCTACTTGCGGCAGGGGCGCCCGCGGTAGATTGCGGCCTGATGCCGCTGCGCTTTCGGATCTTGCCGACGGACCGCGCCGCGCCGGCCGCCCAGGCCGGGCCCGCGGGACCGCACGTCGCGCGCGACCTGGAGGTCCCGGACGACATCGACGAGATTCGCGTGGGCCGTCGCGCCGACGTCGAGCTGCCGCTCCCCTTCGCCGTGCTGTCGGGCGTCCATGTCCGCCTGTCTCGTGTGGCGGGCGGCTGGGTCGTCGAGGACGCCGGCAGCACGAACGGGACTTGGCTGGACGGCGCGCCGCTGCCGCCCGGGGAGCGCCGGCCGCTCGTTCCGGGCGCGGAGCTGCGGCTCGCGGGCGTGCGCTTGCGCTTCGAGGGCGCGGGAGGGGCCGCGCCAGCCGCGGAGGGGACGGGCACGATCGCGCGGCGCCTCGTGGACGATCTCTTCGCGGGCGGCGCCCACGGCGCGCCCGCGCTGCGCATCGTCAGCGGCGCCCCGCCGCGCACCCTCACGCTCGCCGTCGCCGGCCGTCCCTATCTCGCGGGCCGCGCAGAGACCTGCGCGCTTTGTCTGGCCGTCGAGGAGGTCTCGCGCGAGCACGCCGCGTTCGCTCGCGGCGCCGACGGCGTCGTCGTCCGCGACCTCGGCTCGAAGAACGGCGTCGTCTTGCGCGGCGTCCGCGTGGCCGGCGAGGCCGTCCTCGGCGACGGCGACCTCATCCAGATCGGCCCCGTAACGCTCCCTCGACGACCCCGTGACCCGCTACCTCCGCGAGCTCGAGCAA
>DASZFV010000481.1:0-6305 GCA_035939455.1 Polyangia bacterium | reverse complement strand
TCCAGACGAGCGTCCGCGTGCCGCCCGCGCGATCGTCGACGCGGACCTCGACGGGCTCGAGGACGTCGTCGCCCTCGCGCGCCACGTCGATCGTGGCGTGGACGGCGCCGCCCTCGCGCGGCGCGACCTTGACGCTGACGAGCCGGTAGTTGACGCGCGGGCGCGGCCCGAGCCACTGCGCCCAGAACCAGCCGAGCTCGGCGCCGAAGATCTCGGCAGCGGCGGGGCGCAACGGCTTGCCGGCGCCGAGGACCTCGCGCGGCAGGCGCGCCATGCCCGCGGGGCCCAGCAGATCGAGGAGCTTGTTGTAGACGAGGCGCGGGCTCGGGTTCGGGCTCGCGAAGCGGCGCACGTCGTCGCGGACGGGATCCGCGTCTTCCACGTCGCCGAAGTAGGTGGACGACGAGGCCACGAGGGGCGCGTACATGAGCTGGTCGACGGCGGGGATGAAGTCGATGGGGCGCAGGAGATCCTTCGCGAACTCGATCTTCTTGAACTCGTGCAGCGTGAAGACGTCGAGCAGGTAAGAGGCCAGCACCCCCGCGGCGAGGTCGCGATCCTCGGGGGCTTCGCGGCGCGCGAGGGCGCCGTCGAGCGCCGCGAGGAAGACGGCGCGCACGAGCTCGAAGCGGTGATACTTGCGCAGGCGCGCCACCGGGAAGATGCCGAAGATCTGGTCCGAGACGAGGATGACGTCGCCGTGCACCTGCACGAGCTCGTGGCGAAGCGGCGCCTCGATGAGCGTGAGGTGGGGCCGCGCCGCGGCGAGCCCCTGGTCGGCGAGAAACTCGAGCGCGAGCCGCGCCGCCTCGAGCACGAGGCCGGGGACGTCCTCGCGCACGTAGGGCAAAGGTTGGCCCTCGCTGTCCGGGGGGCGGGCCTTCCGGTGCAGATACTCGACGTGCACGCCGCCGGCGTCGAGCGACGCCGCGCGGAATTCGCGGTCAGTCACGATCGTGGGGTAGGGCACGTCCGCGCTCGTCACCGTCACGGGCTCCCCCGCGCGGCGGGGCAAGAGGTTCCCGTCGACGACGAGGGTCAGGTTCTCGGGCGCGCGCACGGTGACGCGCGCGTCCACGCGGTCCGGCGCCGCACGCAGATCCCACCCGCGGGCGCCGAGGTGCGGCGGCGTCGGGTAGAAGCCGCCCATGAGCCGGCAGCGGGGGCCGTCGCAACCGAACCCGCCGAAGCGGCGCGGCAGCGTCGTCTCGAAGGCGAGCTCGAGCGTGACGTTGCCGCCCGGCGGCAGCGGCGCTGGCAACGCCACGCGCGCCAGCGTCCGCGCACCCGCGTCCGTGTCTTCGATCGTGAACTTCAATGGCGCGCCGTCCATGCGCACGTCGCCGATCTCCATGGCCGCGGGCGAGAACAGCCCCGGGTAGAGCCAGTGGAAGCTCACGTCGCCGAGCGCCGCCGGGCGCTCGCCGAGGTGGTTCGGGTAGAGCCAGAGCGGCACGGACGTCAGCGTTTCGGCGCTCGTGTTGCGGATGCGGAGCTGCGCCCGCCCAAAGAGGGGCCCCCGCGCGGGGTCCAGCGTCACGTCGAGCGTGACCTGGTCGTCAGCGGCCGCGCGGGCGCGCGCCGCCGCCGCCAGGGAGAGGGCGAGCGTGACGAGGCGGAGCGCGCGGCCGGCCCGGGGCGACGTCAGGGGCCGAGCTCGGGAGAGGTGTCGGGGGGCAGGTCGGCGCCGGGCGAGGCCGGTCCCGTCGAGGTCGCCGCGTCGCCCGTGGATGGCACATCGACGTCGCTGTAGTCGACGCCCGGCTTTCTCACGTACGCCGTGATCGGCTTCTTCACGGCGCCCATGACGCGACCTTCGAGCACTTCGACCGCCACGGGCTCATCGAGCGTGTAATAGTACCCGCGCGTCGTGAGCTCGTAACGATAGACCTTGCCGTCGACCTCGAGGCGCTTCTTGAGGCTGAGCGGCACGTTGCCCTGACGGGTGAAGCGCCGGTGCCGCAGCACGAAGTCGTAGAGCCGCACGGCGCGGTTGTTCACGAGGCGGTGACACCCGTGCGAGAAGCGCCGCGCGATCGACGTGTAGTCGTCCGAGCCGTGCGTTCGGATCTGGTTGTCGAACCCGCCGCGTCGGGGGTCGACATGGATGGCGAGCACGAGGCCGTAGGCCGACTGGAAGCCGGGCCCCATGACGTCCTTGTTGACGAGGGTGACGGGGCCCACGTTGCGGTCGAGCACCTTGCGCGTGAGCAGATCCTTGGCGGGCGTGCCGTCGGGCGGGATCCACACGGGCGCCGCGACGATGTTCCTCCACACGCGCGGCCCCACGTCTGAGTTCTTGTACTTCATGTAGACGTGCCCGTCGGCGTGCACCTCGCTCCGCCACGACCCGATCGTCGTGCGCCACCAGCACAGCGGGATCTTCTGTCCGCGCCAGTGCGTGAACAGCGTCAGGTGCGGATAATGGTCGCGCCGCTGGATGATCGGGCGCCCGCGCCCGTCGAAGGGCACGTCGTACCAGACGTCGCCTCGATCGATCTCCACGGAGAGCGCCATCGGCGACGCGGCGTAATACCCCGGGAGCGGCGGCGGCGCGAAGGCGACGTGGAGCGTGGCGAGGCCGGCCTTGTGCGCGCGCAGGAACGCCACGACGTCCTCGGGCGTCGCCACGCCGATGGCGGCCAGCAGCGCCTTGACGTGGTCGCCGATGAGGTCGGGCACGACGCGCGGCACGCCTTTGTCGTCGCGATAGGTGGATGGGTTCCGGCGGCGGGCCTGGTTGATGGACCCGTCCTCGACGATGCCCGCGGCGTCGGCGACGCGCTCGGCGAGGACACGCCGGAAGTCGTCGAAGAGCAGCGCGCGCGGGGGCTCGAGCAGCGCGCCCAGCGTCTCGCCGCCCAGCATGCCCCAGCCGAAGATGTCGTGCTTGCGCTCCCACGTCGCGAGCGCCTCGTGCGTCGGCAGGTCGTACTGCCCGTCGACGAAGCGGCTCTTCGGCCCCAGCAGCCCCTCGCACGTCATGCGCGCCTGCAGCGCGCGCACGACGCGCAAGCGCGCTTGCCCGCGCAGGTATCGATCGACGCGTCCCCGCGCCGCGGGATCTGCACGCAGCCCCGCGAGCACCTGCTCGCGCGAGGGCGCGGGACGGGGCGCGTCCGCCGTCGTGGCGCCCGCCGTCGTACCACCCTCCGCCGCGACACCCGCGTCCGCGGCGGCAGCGGCGCGCGCCTGCGTCTCCTTCTGCACCCATTCGGCGTCGCGCAACGCTTCGAGGTGCTCGCGCTTCGCTCGATCGCGGTCGAGGTACCCGATGTTGCCGGTCCACTGCTCGAGCCCGACCCGATCGACGCCGTCGTAGCAGGCCTCGCGCGCGGGCGCGACGTCCTCCTCGATGCGCGGCGCGAGCACCGTCAGCGTCGGAGGGATGCCGAAGACCTCCAGGTAATTGCGCTCGCCGGCCTTGGGGGGCTGCCCGTCCTCGTTGACCTTGTCGTTCGCGAGCGCGACGAAGGTCTCGCGGTAGGCGTTGGGCTTGGGCGGATCAGCCACGACGTCGCCCGACGTGTCCTGAAAGATAAACGGGGCCCACCCGTCTCCGAGATCCACGTCCAGGAGGCCCGCGGCGCGCGCTTCGGCGACGCTCGTCTTCTTGGCGGCGCCCTTCTCAACCCAATACGTCTCGCCGGGCACGAGCGCAGGCATGGCGGCGCGAGCGGGGATCGGCGGCCGGGGTGGCTTGGACGGCGCGGCCCCGCTCACGGGCGCGGACGCGCGTTTCCTCGCGCGCCCACAGCTCATCGCCGACAGCGCGCACGCGATGACGAGCGCCATCGCCGCCAGGCCTCGTGTGGCCCCGGGCTTCCTCACGCCTCGAGTCTAGCCGACGGCGTCAGTCGCGAAAGTTTACGTACTGGAGGTCGATCCCGTAGTCGCCCTTGCGCAGCAGTGCGATGGCCCCCTGGAGCTCGTCGCGGGTCTTCCCCGTGACGCGCAGCTCGTCGCCCTGGATTTGGGCCTGCACCTTCAGCTTGGCATCCTTGACGGCCTTGACGATCTTCTTGGCGGTCTCCATCTCGATGCCCTGCTTGATCCCCACGAGCTGCCGCACGGTCTGCCCCCCCGCCGCCTCGACGTCCTTCGGGTCGAGGCACCTCTGGGAGACGTTCCGCTTGGACATGCGCTCACGCAGAACGGTTAGAGCCGCGGTGGCGTGCGGCTCGTCGGACGACCGGATCGTGATGCCGTCGGGGCCGCGTTCGAGCGTGGTGTTGGTGCCGCGGAAGTCGTAGCGCTGGGCCACTTCCTTGGCGGCCGTGTTGAGCGCGTTGTCGAGCTCCATGAGGTTCACTTTCGAGACGACGTCGAAAGACGGCATGGCCGGCAGTGTAGCGCCATATGCGCACTTTCGGCCGATGTGCGACGTCCATTGGGCCGCCGGGACGCTGGCGGGAGGTGCGCCGTGTGCCCATAATTGTGTATGGCGTCGGTCGCGCAAGCTGTCGCTCCTCCGCCGGACGTCGAGATCCACAGGACGGCCGCCGACCGCTTCGTGCGCGCGCAGCAGCTCGAGGCGGGCTACTCGCCTTGGCGCCACATGGCCCTCACGGCGATCATCGCGACGGCCATCGCGTCGCTCGCGCTCGTGCTGGCCTCGCACGCCCGCCCGCTCGACTGGGCGCTCATGCCCATCTTCTTCGTGGTCGCGAACTTCATCGAGTGGACGGTGCACCGCTATCCCATGCACCGGCCCATGTTCCCGCGCTTCATGTACAAGAACCACGCGATGCTGCATCACATCGCCTTCACCGAGCGCAACATGCCCGTGGACTCGGCGCGCGAGCTCGGCCTCGTCATGATGCCCTGGTACACGATGCTGGGCCTCTTCGTCCTCGCGTCACCCGTGATGGTGCTCGCGGGCGTTCTGCGCGGGCCCGGGCTCGCGGGCGTGTTCCTGCTGGGCGCCGCGCTCTACTTCCTGAGCTACGAGACCCTCCACGCTCTCTACCACCTGCCGGACGCTACGCTCGAGCGGATGGGCCTCGGAGGGCGGCGCGTGTTCCGCCGCATGCAGGCCCATCACCGCCACCACCACATCCTGCGCCGGATGGCGGACGTGAACTTCAACGTCACGGTGCCGCTGATGGACTACGTCTTCGGGACGAAGGAACGCGACCAAGGCGAGTAAAAACGCCAGATGTGGCGAGAAGAATTCGCGTTACTTCAAGGAAGACGCGAGCTTCTTGGCCTGGCCTTTTTCGCAAACCTTCGTCGAGGCGTTCACGCTCACGAAGTAGCCCTTGCCGGGCAGCCAAAGGCCGGTCGAGCTCGCGAGGAGGGGCGCGGCTTTGGGCGACTTGGCCTTCTCAGTCATGAAGACCTTGCCGACCTTCTTCCACGAGAAAAATGGATCAGCGGGCTCACTCGGGACCTCTTTCTGCGCGGGCGCGTAGACCTGGACGAAGGTGCTGTCCTCGTTCTGTCCCGAGATCTTGAAGACGTACTTGCAGGTCTCTTTCGATCCCTCTTCGCCCGCGAAGGTGGCGTCGGACTCGCCGCAAGCGGCGAACACGGCGGCGAGCGGCAGGTGGGCGACGACGGCCGGATCGCAGCAGGTCTTGCCGTTGTGGGCCTTGCACTTGGTGGCCGCGGCTGCTGCCGCCGCAGGGGCCGGCTTGTCGGCGCGCGCGACGCGCCCAGGGACGATGGCCGCCAGGAGCCCGACGGTGGCGACCAGAACGGCGCCGCAGAAGGTCTTCACGTTCGACATGACCCGGACGGTATCACAGTGTCCGGACCGTCGGAGAGGGCGTCGCCAACATGACTTCGGCTTATGGCTCCGGCGTTGACACCCCCCTCGCGTCCATGTAGATCCGTCCGCCTGCACATCCTGGGGTGGTAGTTAAGTTGGTTATAACGCCGGCCTGTCACGCCGGAGGCCGCGGGTTCAAGTCCCGTCCACCCCGCCACCGAAACCGCCGAGAAGTCTTCGGAAATCGCGATCACCTCGGACCCGTCGGAGGAGCCAACCGGGCTCGCTTGTAAGAAGGTTGTAAGAAGCCGATTGCTATTTACTGCTACGGGCTGCGAATCCTTGGACAGATCCTCTGCCGGCTCCGTGTCGAAGCGGAGTCGATCGATCTCGCTCCGCAGATAGTCCGGTTGGATTTCGGTGTCTCGCCGCAGCCTCGCTGGGATACGCGTCTTGGGCCGGGCCACGATGGCCTCAGCTCGCTACGCCACGGTATGGTCTGTGACCGCAGCACGAACGGAAAGGGTTGGTGTCGACCATGGCCCAGGAAGAGGACGGAGAGGACAAGAGCATAGGTAAGCCGGACGACGTT
>DASZFV010000480.1:0-3284 GCA_035939455.1 Polyangia bacterium | reverse complement strand
GCCGTCATCGGCCGGCGCCGCCGCCGACCTCGTCCCCGGCGCGGCGCGAGAGGCGGCGGCGCGCGCCATCGACGCCGCCGTCGAACGGTTCGAGGCCTACGCCCACGGCGTCGTCGAGGGCGGCGCCGTCGCCGAGTTCTTCCGCTCGGAGCTGCCGCGCATCGAGCTCGACGCCGCCGCCATTCGAAACGCGCTCGCGCGCCGCGCCCCCGATCCCGAGGGCGCGCTCTTCGGCGCGCTCGCCCGCGACCTGACCGACGCGCTCCGCAGCGCCCACCGCGCGCTCGACGACGAGGAGGCCGACGCCGCCATCCGCCGCTTGTTGTTCGAGGAGCACCTCGAGCGCCCGATCGCCGCGCTCGAGGGCGTCTTGCGAGACCTCCACGCCTCCGATTAGATAGATTGGAGCGCGGCGATCGCGATGGCGAGCGGCGCCGCGGTCAACGACACGGTTCGCGGCGCGCCGGGGAGGCCGGTGGTCGGATCGAGGCGAAAGACGACCAGGTTCTTGCTCGCCTGGTTGGCGACGACGAGGTACGCGCCGCTCGGATCGACCGCCAGCGCCCCGGCGGCGTGGCCGCCGCTCGGCTCGTGTCCGACGAGCTTGAGGGTTCCGTCAGGCCCCACGGCGAAGGTCACGACGCTGTCGTGCCCGCGGTTCGTGGCGTACAGGAACCGACCGGCACGGCCGAGCGCGAGATCGCTCGGACGGCTCTTGGCGCGCGAGAAGCGCTCGGGCAGCGTCGACACGATCTGCGCCGAGAGCGCCGAGAGCGCCTTGAGATCCTCGTCGAAGACGTGGACCGAGATCGCGTCGCCCGTCTCCTCGAGGACATACACCCAGCGCCCGCTCGGGTGACAGGCGAAGCGCGCCGGTCCCGAACCGGCCGGCAGCTCGAGCGGCGGCCCGGCCTTGGTCGTCAGGATGCCCGTGCCCGTATTGAAGGTGAACTGCGAGATCGTGTTCGCGCGGGTGTTAGCGACGAAGGCGACCTGATTCGCCGGATGCAGCGCCACGGCCGCCGCGCCCGCGCCCGCCGGGAAGGTCCCGATGGCGCCGAGCGTGCCGTCGGGCTTGATGGCGAGCACCGAGACGCTGCCGCTGCCCGGCAGCGCCGCGAGGAGGTACTTCCCCGTGCCGTCCACCACGGCCCCGGACGGAGACGCCCCGCCCGCCGCCATCCGGCCAACGAGCGTGAGCGCGCCCGTCTTGGCGTCGATCGCGAGGGCGACCGCCAGACCCGTGGCTTGGTCGACGGCGACGAGCGTTTCACGCTCGACCGAGCGCGCGAGCGACGTCGGCGAGCGCCCCACGTCGACGCTCCCGCGTCGGCCCAGGGTGCCCGTCGCCAGGTCGAGGTGGAAGGTCGCCACCGCGCCGCCCGCCAGTCCCACGTACACGACCGTCCGGCTCCCGGCCGCGACCGCGCCTGGTGCCGCAACGACCGCCTCGCTGCTCGGACCCGTGCGCCGGCCTCCGGCGGCCGCGCAGCCCAGGGCGAACGAGGCGACGGTGAAAATGAGAGGAACGACGCTCCCACGACCACGGACGGACATTGGCGCAGGATATCGCGCCCCCTGACGCGATCTCCATGCCGAGTGACAATTGATCACCCGGGCGGGCTATCATTCATAGGAGGGTCTGTGATGCGATTCGACCGCCGATCGCCGGTTCCGCTCGTCGTCGCCGCGGTCGTCACTGCGGTCTTGGGTGCTGCGAGCCTTGGTTGCACCGGGAGCCCGGGCGGACGGCCCGGCGCGGGTGGTGGCGGCTCCGGGGGCGCAACACCCGACGGAGGCCCTAGAACCACCGGTGCCACGTTCGACGGAGCCTCAGCAACGGCTTGCCCCGTTTCTCCCACGCCGCTTCGCACGACGGGAGCGATGCTTTCGCTTTCCGTGGCGCCGATTCTCGAGGGCAAGCCGTTCGTCTTCGGCGACGCCAATGCGCTCGCTTCGGGCGTCAAGGTGACGCCGCTCAACTTCCGGTTCTACGTCTCGCACGTCTCGCTCTTGCAAACCGGTGGCGCGAGCGTGCCCGTCGATCTCGTGACGGCCAGCGGCGCCGTCGAGCCCTACGGCGTCCACCTCTTCAACGCCGAGGATGCCGCCTCCGAGGTGTTGCGCGTCCTCGCGCCCGCCGGCTCGTACGCGGGCCTGACCTTCACGCTCGGCCTCGATGATGCTTGCAACTCCGGGCTGCCGGGCGAGCGCATGCCGCCCCTCACCGACACGTCGCAGATGACCTGGCCGCATGCGATCGGCTACCTGTTCCTGCGCCTGGAGGACCAGCTCGACGTGAGCGGAGCGGCGGACGCCGGCACGATCGCGATCCCGACGCTCGTCCACATGGGCGGCGTGCCCGGCACCCTGTTCGCCCCCACGGTCACGGTCGGAGGCGCGCTCGCGCTCGCGGCCGGCGCCACGACGGCGAAGACTCTCACGCTCGACGTGGGCGCCGTCTTCGCGGGCGCCGAGGCCGATGTCGATCCGGCGACGCTCGCCATGGTGTTGCCGTTCCCCGAGGTGCAGGCCGGCGAGCGCCTGCGCCAGCACGTCTCGAAGCTCGCGCTGTTCGCGGTCGCGCCGTGAGAGACGCGCGCGCCTTCCGGACTGGCGCGGCGCTCGCGCTCGCGGGCCTCGCGCTCGTCACCGCGGCGTGCGGTGATTCGAGCGTTCCGATCGAGCGGCTCGTCGACGCGCGGCTGCCCACGGGCGTCGCGGGGGGAACGCTCGCGGACACGGCGCCCCCGGGCAACGCGCTCACCGAGGCGCGCGCCCAGCTCGGCAAGCGCTTGTTCTTCGACGGGCGCCTCTCGCGGACCGGCCTCGTGTCGTGCTCGACTTGCCACCTGCAGGCGCACGCCTTCTCGGACCCGGCGCCCGTCTCGACCGGCGTCGACGGTCGCGTGGGCACGCGCAACGCGCCCGCGCTCGTGAACCTGGCCTGGGGCACGAGCTTCTTCTGGGACGGTCGCGCCGCCTCGCTCGAGGAGCAGGCCGGCAAGCCCATCGAGAACCCCCTCGAGATGGACGCGCTGCTCGCCGACGTCGTGACGCGCCTGGATGCCGACGCCAGCTACGCGCGCGCCTTCGCCGGCGTCTACGACGGCGGGCTCACCACCGAGACGCTGCGCTTCGCGCTCGCGAGCTTCGTGCGCACGCTCGTGAGCGGCGGCAGCCCCTACGATCGCCACCTCGCGGGCGACGACACGACCTTCGACGACGCCGCCGCGCGCGGAGAGAAGCTCTTCCTCTCGGAGCGCGCCGCGTGCTTTCACTGC
>DASZFV010000479.1:0-1728 GCA_035939455.1 Polyangia bacterium | reverse complement strand
GCAGGTCGCGCGCGAGACGGGCGCCGAGGAGCGCCTCGCGGCGGGGCTCGCGCGTGTTCGCGTGGCCGCGATCGGTCCCATCGTCCTCGAGGCGCTCGCCGCGCGCCGTGTGCGCGTCGACGTCATGCCCGAGAAGAGCTTCGTCATGCGCCGCCTCGTGAACGCGCTCGTCGAGGCGCTCGGCCCAGTCCCCACCCCCGAAGCGCCATGAAGGGCCGTTCGCCAGTCGCGCGACTCTTCGCGCTGCTCGCCTGTGCGCTCGCGGCCGCGGCGGCGTGCGATCGCATCGCGACCAATCTGAGCGGGGGCGTCGGTCCCGAGGCCGGGATCTTGCGCGGCAAGCTCCCGGGCGATTCGCGCGGCGTCTCGCACGTCGCGCGTCTGACAGACGGCATCGCGGCGTCGCCCGGCGACTCGTGGCGCACCGATCTGACGGCGGTGTTCGCTTCGCCGCAGTCTTTCGTGACCTGGAATCTCGGCGCCGAGACGCCCGTCCGCTGCGCGCTCATCGACGCCGACGGCGACGACACGTACACGCTCTCGGTCTCGTCGGACGGGCTGACGTTCGCGCCGCTGTGGTCGGCGCCGCCCGACGAAGACGCGGGGCAGCAGCTGCGCGCAGGCCGGGGTCTACGCGGCGCGGGGCGCTACCTGCGCCTCTCCGCCGCGGGCGGCGACGGTCGCTGGTCCGTCAGCGAGCTCAGCGCGTGGCGCGAGTGCCCGACGCAGTGGCCGCCCCTCGCCATGCAGAAGGGCACGCCCGATGACGAGGCCGTCCGCACCAAGCTGTGGGCCTTCGCGGCGCTCGCCGTGGCGTACGCCCTCTTTTACAGGCCGCGCGCGCCCGACTGGGCGAAGCTGCTCGTCGTCGCGCCGGCGGGCGTCGGTATCGCGCTCGCCGTGCAGCTCGCCGGGCTGTGGCCGCTGTCCGCGGCGCTCGCCACGCGCCTCGCGGGCGTCGCCGCGGCGCTCGTTGTGACCTTCGCGCTCCGGCGGGTCATCGGTCGTCGGATGACGTCGCCGCCCTCGAGCTAGCGCCTACTTTGCAACGAGCTTCACGAGCTCGCCCTTGGCGTGCAGGTCGCGCACGATGTCGGCGCCGCCGACGAGCTTGCCGTCGACGTAGAGCTGCGGGAACGTTGGCCAGCTCGAGTACTCCTTCAGGCCCTCGCGCAGCTCGGGGTCGGCGAGGATGTTGTAGGAGCCGTAGGTCGCGCCCGTCTCCTTGAGCATGCCCACGACGGCGGCCGAGAAGCCGCACTGGGGCATTTGTGGGTTGCCCTTCATGAAGAGCATGACGCGGTCCTTGGCGATGGTGTCGGCGATGCGCTGGCGCAGCTCTGGGCTCACGGTTTTCTCCTAACGTCCTTATGGCTATTTGCGTTGGTATTCCTCGGGCGTCTCGGTCACGAGCGCGAGGGCGTGGATGGGGCCGCGCATGGCGTCACCGAGCGCGGCGTAGACGAGGCGGTGCCGGTCGACGGGGCCCTTCCCCACGAAGGCCGCCGAGACGACCGTCGCCGAGTAGTGGTCGCCGCCTCCCGTCGTGTCGGTGACGGCGACGTCGGCGTCGGGCAGCGCGGCGCGGATGAGCGCGCGGATGTCGTCGGGCGAGATGGCCATCGAGACCGATCCTATACCACGCGGTCCCCGCGCGAGCCGAGCCGGCCGCCGCCGACGTATAATTGACGGCGATGAGGCTCGGGACGCGCGTGACCGTCGTGACGA
>DASZFV010000478.1:0-2921 GCA_035939455.1 Polyangia bacterium | reverse complement strand
GCCGACGGCGCGGCGCAGCTCCTCCGTCCGCGCGGCCACCACTCCCCCCTTCAGCGCTTGAGCCGCTGGCACCTCAGCAAAATATCACGCCGCCACGGGTCGCCCGCGGCAATTTCGCGGCGGAGCGCGTCGCCGCGCTGTGGAAGCTCCGACGGCGCGCGCGCCGTCCGGCCGCTCGCTTGCGACCGGGGCGCCGTTTGTTAGAGTGCGCCGCGACGATGTCTCCACCCCGAGCGACGAGCCCGGCCCCCGCGGGCGCCGCGTTCGCGATCATCCTCGCGGGCGGCGGCGGGACGCGCCTTTGGCCCTCGAGCCGCCGCGCGCGGCCGAAGCAGCTCCTGACGTTGGGCGGCGCGGAGTCGCTCCTCGCGGCCGCCGTGCGCCGCGCGCAAGCCGTCGTCGGCCTCGAGCACACGCTCGTCGTCACGGCCGCCGACCAGGAGGCGCAGGTTCGCGCCGCCGTGCCGGACCTGCCCGCCGCCAACGTCATCGCCGAGCCCGTGCCGCGCAACACGGCGGCCGCCGTCGGCCTGGGCGCCGTGGCCGCGGCGCGCCGCGCCGGCCCCGACGCCGTCATCGCCGTGCTGCCCGCCGATCCGTTCATCGGCGACGAGCCCGAGTACGAGCGCCTGCTGCGCGCCGCCCTCGCCGAGGGACGCGAGGCGATCGTCACGATCGGCATCACGCCGACGCACGCCGAGACGGGCTTCGGCTACATCCGCCTCGGCCAGCAGTCGGGCGCGCGCGCGCACGGCGCGCGCGTGCACGACGTGGCCGCCTTCGTCGAGAAGCCGAGCCTCGCCCGGGCCGAGGAGTACGTCGCCTCGAAGGACTACCTGTGGAACTCGGGCATGTTCTTCCTCACGGCGCGGCGCATGTTCGAGGAGGCGCGCCGCCACCTGCCGGCGCTCGCCGACGTGCTCGACGCCGCCGTGGCCGCGCGAGACGAGGCCGCGGCGGCGGCCGTCGTGCGCGCGCGCTACGCGGGGACGCCCAGCATCTCGATCGACAACGGCATCATGGAGAAGGTCGGGGGCCTGCGCGTGCTGCCCGGCGCCTTCGGCTGGAACGACGTCGGCAGCTGGGCGGCCGTCGCGACAATCCGCCCCGCCGACGAGAAGGGAAACGTCGTGCTCGGCGGCGCCACGCTCGTCGACAGCGAAGGCAGCCTCGTGATCGCAGACGAGGGAGCGCCCTTCGTGGGCGTCGTCGGCGTCAAGGATCTCGTCGTCGTCGTCACGAAGGACGCCGTCCTCGTCGTGCCGAAGGCCCTCGCGCAAGACGTCAAGAAGATCGTCGAGGCCGCCAAGAAGTCCGGCCGTCACGATTTGCTCTAGAATCGCCGCGCCCGACCCCGAGTCGCCCATGAACCCGAGAGTCTTTCGCGAGTACGACATCCGCGGCCACGCGGAGCGGGATTTCCCCGACACCTTCGTCACCGACCTCGGCCGATCGATGGGCGCGTACTTCGCCGAGCGCGGCGCGCGCCGCATCACGCTCGGCCGTGACTGCCGCCTGTCGTCGCCGCGCATCCACGCCGCGCTCAAGCGCGAGCTGCTCGCCTCCGGTCTCGACGTCGTCGACGTCGGCATCGTGCACACCCCGGCGCTCTACTTCTCGGTCTTCCACCTGCACGCCGACGGCGGCGTCATGATCACGGCGAGCCACAACCCCGGTGAGGACAACGGCTTCAAAGTCGTGTACGGCAAGAGCACGATCTACGGCGCCGAGATCCAGAAGCTGCGCTTGGCCATCGAGGCGCGCGCCTTCCGCGCGGGCGCGCCCGCGGGCACCGCCAGCGACCACGACATCCTGCGCGACTACGTCGATTACGTCGCGGCCAACATCCGGCTCGGACCGCGCCGCTTCAAGATCGTCGTCGATGGCGGCAACGGCACGGGAGGGCTCGCGATCCTGCCCATCCTCGCGAAGCTCGGCCTCGACGCCGACGGCATCTACTGCGACCCCGACGGTCGCTTCCCCAACCATCACCCCGATCCGACCGTGCCCGAGAACCTCGTCGACCTCGTGGCGCGCGTGCGCGCCTCGGGCGCCGAGGTGGGCATCGCCCTCGACGGCGACGCGGACCGCGTGGGCGCCGTCGACGGCGAGGGCCGCATCCTGTGGGGAGATCAGCTCGTCATGCTGTTCGCGCGGGACATCCTCACGCGCCAACCCGGCGCGACGTTCGTCAGCGAGGTGAAGTGCAGCCAGGCCCTCTTCGACGACATCACGAGCCGGGGGGGCCGCGCCGTCATGTGGAAGGTCGGCCACTCCCTCATCAAGGTGAAGATGAAGCAGGAGAACGCCGCGCTCGCGGGCGAGATGTCGGGCCACATGTTCTTCGCCGATCGCTGGTTCGGCTTCGACGACGCCGTCTACGCCGGCCTGCGCCTCATCGAGCTGCTCACCCAATCACCGAAGACGCTCGCGCAGCTCTTCGACACGCTGCCCGTCCTGCACAACACGCCCGAGATCCGCATGCCGTGCCCGGACGACCTGAAGTTCGAGGTCGTCAAGCGCGCCGTGAGCTGGTTCAGCGAGCGCTACAAGGTCGTCGACGTCGACGGCGCGCGCGTCACGTTCGAGGAGGGCGGCCGCAACGTCGGCTGGGGTCTCGTGCGCGCGTCGAACACGGGGCCCGTGCTCGTCATGCGCTTCGAGGCCGACACGCGGGCGCGGCTCGCCGAGATCCGCGCCCTCATCGAGGACCGCCTGCGCGGCATCATCGCCGACGTCGCCGCGCTCGAAAAGACCCGCGTTCCACCTGAGTCAGCGAGATCTCCGCGGGGTTTCGCCGGAATAAGCGCGCCTCGACCTCCGTCCTATAGATGGAGGTTCACGATCATGAAGCGCGTCGCACTTTCGTTCGCGTTGCCCGTTCTGGGATTGCTGCTGGGGGCCGCCAAGCCGGCCTCTGC
>DASZFV010000477.1:0-2258 GCA_035939455.1 Polyangia bacterium | reverse complement strand
GAGGGCGACGGGCGGCTCGGCGAGGATGCTCGTGCTCGGGTTCACGATCTCGAACTTGTCGCGCCCGAGCTCGCCCACGAGCAGGGCGGCTTCGCTCTCCCACGACACGAGGACCTGACCCACGCCCCGCTGCGCGAAGGTGGTCGTCGCGCCGCGCGCGCCCGAGTCGAGCACCGGCACGTTCTTGTAAAAACGCGTGACGTAGTCGCGCGCCTTCGTGGCGTCGCCGCCGGACTTTTGCAAGGCCTGGCCCCAGGCCGCCAGGTAGACCCAGCGCGCCCCGCCCGACGTCTTCGGATTCGGCGCGACGACGACCGTCCCGGGCTTGACGAGATCGTCCCAGTCCTTGATGCCGCGGGGGTTGCCCTTGCGCACGACGAAGACGACCGTCGACGTGTAAGGCGTGCTGTTCTCGGGCAGACGCTTCTGCCAATCTTTGGGCAGCCGCCCCGACTTCTCGGCGATGGCGTCGATGTCGTAGGCGAGCGCCAGGGTCACGACGTCGGCCGCGAGGCCGTCGATGACCGAGCGCGCCTGCTTGCCCGACCCGCCGTGCGATTGGTTGATCGTGACGCTCTGGCCCGTCTGCTGCTGCCACTTTTGCGCGAAGGCCTTGTTGATATCGACGTAAAGCTCGCGCGTCGGGTCGTACGAGACGTTGAGCAGCTTCACCTGCGCGCGCGCCGTGCCGCCCGCGGCGAGCATGACGCCGGCGACCGAGAGCGTGAACGTCGTGAGAAACCTGAACCTGCATGGACGCATCTTTGAGCTCCTTCCTGAATACTCAGCGGATTGGTTAAAAGGCAATCTGGAAACGCGCGAAGCCCGCCTTCTCGGTCGCGCGGTTGGCGACGGCGGTCGTCGTCCCCGCGCCGCCAGTGAAGCTGGTCTGGTCCCAGGTGCCGGAGACCTTGATGTTGCGGTTCAGCCACCAGTTGAGGCCGACACCCCAATCCCTCGCGGCGCTCACCGACTTGGAAGGATCGGCGAAGGTTGAGGCCTTGAAGCCCAGGTCGTCGAGGTCGAGCCACGAGTAGCGCGCGGCGAGCTCGACGGCGCCGAGCTGCTTGGCGGCCCAGCTGGCGGGCTTCCTGGGGCGGGGCCCGTCGAAGCCGTTGTCGCCCCCGAACACCCACGACACCGTGATGTGACCGGCCTGATTGTTCACGGCCCCGCCGGTCGCTCCCTTCCCCACCTCTTGATATTCATGCACCCACTCGGCGAGCAGGCCGACGGGACCGTCATAGTAGTAGAGCTGCGGATTAATCCGCGTGTGCCGGTGCGACGCGAACACCGTCTGCGTCGCGTCGGTCGTGCTCGTGGTGAAGGTGTAGATCGTGTTCTGCGCGGGCGACTTGAAGGTGGGGAGCCACGTGTTGGTCGCCGCGCCGCCCGTGAGCGCGCCGGACCCCTTCTCGTTGCCCGTGCTCACGGCGAGCCCGAGCCCGAGATCGCCGAGCGCGCGCAGGTCGCCGAGCTGGAACGGGCGCAGGAACAGGCGCCCCGCGTACGACTTTGCGTGCTCGTCATCGACGTCGGTGATCGTACCGTCGGCGTTGCCGTTCAAGATCGCGAGCTCGTAGTGCACGGCGGCGTTCGCGACGTCGCCCCACAGCTCGAGGCCCACGTCGCGCTGCGCGGAGAGGTTCGAATCGAGCGAGCGCTCGATGAACGGGACGTAGTTGTCGGTCTGGAGGCGCTCGAGGCCGATTGGCGGCTTGAACTTGCCGGCGCGCAGTCGCAGCCAGGGCGTCGGGTGCGCGTCGGCGTAGGCGTCGTAGAGGGCGGTCGTGTTGTTGCCGAAGTCGGGCATGATGCGCAGATCGACGAGCCCGAGCACGGTGGCGTCGATGATGGGACGAACGCGCCGGAGGAGAAACGTGTCGACCCTGTCCCGCAGGACGGCGTCGTCGCTGTAGAAGACGCGGCGCGCGTCGGCCTGCAGGAGCGCGTGGAGCTTGAGCTCGAACGCCTTGTCGGGGCTGCTGATGGCGAAGCCCCTCTCGTCGGCGCTCACGCTCGCGCCGGGCGGCTTCTCCGCTGCGGTCTCCTGCGCGAGCTCGAGCTTGCGTTCGGTGATGCGCGCGCGCTGGTCGAGCTCGTCGAGGCGCTGGGCGAGCTCGCGAGACAGCGTCGAGTCGGCGGGCGGCGCCCCGGCGGGCTGCGCCGGAACGGGCGGCGCGACCGCCGCGGGGGACGCCGGCGCGGCCTCCTGCGCGAGCGCGAGCGCGGGGCAGCACGCGAGCCCTGCAATAAAA
>DASZFV010000476.1:0-2078 GCA_035939455.1 Polyangia bacterium | reverse complement strand
TGCTCCGGGGCCATGTAGAGCGGCGTGCCCACCGCCTCGCCCGTCACGGTGATGGACGTCTCGTCGACGGCGTAACGCCGCGCCAGCCCGAAGTCGGTGATGACGACGCGCGGGCCACCCGGCTCGTCTACGAGGACGAGGTTGCCCGGCTTGAAGTCGCGGTGAATGACGCCGACGGCGTGAGCGGCGGCGAGCCCGGCCGCCATCTGCAGGGCGAGCGGCAGCGCCTCCTCGGTCGAGAAGCGGCCGCGCGCCTCGAGCACGTCCGCCAACGTCGGGCCACGCAAGAGCTCCATCGTTATGAAAGTCAGCTTCGTGCCGTCGGGCAAGGCGTGGCGGCCCACGTCGAAGGTCCGGCACACGTTGCGGTGGGTCACGCGGCGTGCGACCTGGATCTCGCGGCGAAACCGCTCGATGGAGACCGCGTTGTCGGCCACTCCCGCGCGCAGCGTCTTGAGCGCCACGGCCTCGCCGATTACCTCGTCCGTGGCCTCGTAGACTTCCCCGACGGCGCCCGCTCCGATGAGGCGGACGATCCGGTAGCGGCCCGCGACGATCTCGCCGTCGGTGAGTCGTTGATCGAAGGGGCTGCGGCCGCCTCCGCGTCCGCCACCCGAGGTGGGTCGACCGTCCCTTCCGACTCTGGTCATCCAGGCTCGCGCCGCGCCAACGATGCGCGCGGGCGCGGGGTCGTGTCAACGGATCACCTCTCGCAAAAGATTTGGCGCCCCGAGACGTGGCGTCAGGCGCGCGTCAACGTCGCGACGCATTCTAGGTGGCGCGTCTGCGGGAACATGTCGAAGGGCTGCACGGCCGCGACCCGGTACCCGGCGCCGTGGAGCGACAGGAGGTCGCGCACCTGCGTCTCCGGGTTGCACGAGACATAGACGATCGTCCGCGGCGCGAAAGTCACGAGCTGGGCCAGGAACTCCGACGAGCAGCCCCTGCGGGGCGGATCGACGATGACGGCGGCGTCGGCGCCTGGAAAGGGCAGGCCCGCGAGGATCGCGCTCGCGTCGGCCGCTATGAACGTGCAGTTCGTGCGCCCGTTGCGCGCGGCGTTCTCGCACGCCCAGGCCACGCTCGAAGGGCTCACCTCGACGCCGAAGACGCGCTCGAACGCGGGGGCGGCCGCGAGCGCGAGCAGGCCGCTGCCGCAGTAGGTGTCGACGAGGAAGCGCGCGCCGCCCGTGCGCGCCTCGGCCGCGACGTGCGCCGCGAGGCGCGGCAGCAGGAACGGGTTGTTCTGAAAGAAGTCGCCTGCGCGGAACTGCAGCTGGAGCGTGCCGACCTCCTCGGTGATGACGGCGCGGAAGTCCGTCGTCAGGCCCGAGGCGGCGTCGCGCAGCAGGAGGGACGCGCCGCGCCGGTACGTGTCGGCGCGCGCGGCGACGTCGGCGCGGACGACCGTGAGCGCGGCGTTGATGGCGTCGGTCGCGAGCGGGCAGCGCGGGACGTCGATCGTCCGGCGCGGCTCGCCGACCTTGAGGAAGCCGATGGGCGGCGCCTGGCCCCCGCGCGGGCGCGGGAAGTGCGGCGTGATCTTCGAGCGGTAGCCGTACGCTCGCGGCGAGCCGATGCAGGGCGCGACCTCGACGGCGGCGTCGGGGAGCGCGGCCCCGAGCAGGCGCCGCACCTCGCCGGTCTTCCAGGCGAGCTGTTCGTCGTAGGGCACGTGCTGGAGCTGGCAGCCAGCGCAGGTCCCGAACAAGGCGCAGCGCGGCTCGACGCGGGCGCTCGGCGCGGGCAGACGTGCGCCCGCGGGCGCGTCGGCGGCTGACATCACCGCAGTCTGCCGAACCGTCGCGCCGTCGTCGAGGCGGCGTGAATTCGCCGTCGACGCGGCGATTCGCGCGCTCGCCCGGCGTGCGCTACGATCGCGTCAGTATGGAAGCGGCGCTCGCGGCTTTTCGCCAGTACCTGGCGTCCGAGAAGCGGGCGTCGGACCACACGCGGCGCGCGTACCTGCGGGACGTCGACGAGCTCGTGGCATTCGCGCGCGGCAAGCTCCGCCGCGCGCCCGTGCCTACCGAGCTCGATCTCATGATGTGCCGCGCGTATCTGGCGTCGTTGCACGG
>DASZFV010000475.1:0-9505 GCA_035939455.1 Polyangia bacterium | reverse complement strand
GGAGTCGCAGGGATCGCCGGCGACGCCGAACAACTTGCACGTCATCGTCGTATCGTCACAGACCTGGCCGCGCACGCAGTCCGAGTCGACGCACGACGCGCCTACGGAGGGCGCCGGGCCGCAGGTCCCGCACACGGCGTTCTTTTCGCCGGTGCAGAAGGTGCTCTTGCACTGCGCGTTGAAAGCGCAGGCCGCGCCGTTGACGCGCGAACCGGCCGGCTGACACGGCGTCGGCACGGCGTCGGCGAAGAAGTCCGGGCACGAATAGCTCGCGAAGGCGGCCACGCACTCCTGCTCGGTCGCGAGCGAGTGGCCAGAGCCGGGGGCCCGGAAGGCGTTCAAGCACTGCAACGCCTGACGCGTGAGGCACTCGGCCATCGTGCCGAACTGGCGGACGATGCCCACGCCCGTGGCGTCGATCTTGTTCGAGCAAGAGACGCGCTTGTCACAGGTCGCCTTGGCGACGGCGGCGCACGCCTCGATGATGCGTCCCTCGGCCATGTCGCCACTCGGCGCATCCTCAAGGGCCGTTTCGCCACTCGGCCCGTCCTCGGGGGCCGTTTCGCCGGTCGGGGCGTCCAAGCCGGCGTCGTCCGAAGACACGGCGGATGTCACGCCGCCGCACCCGATGGTCATCGGCAACATCGCGAGAAGGAGGATCGTGCGAGGAGACGAACGGGTGGCGACGCGCATTTTGTGGAGCCCTTTTTGCGGCGAGCGAGCCGAGCAGCTGGCATTGTCGCCTGCTTCAAAGCCGCCGCGCAAACGCGTTCGGGCTCGCGACCGCCGCCGCTACGGGGCGAGCTTCGCCATCTCGCTCGCGGCGAGCAGCCAAGCGCCGACGCCGAACGGTGCCGTCGAGCCTGCCGTCGCGCCCCCGGGCCCCGCGCCGACGCCCTGGACCCAGCCGACCATGCCATTCGCGTCGACGACGGTCAGGAGACCCGTCCACGCTTTCTTCACGACGGGCAGGTAGGTCGCTCGGTCGAGCACGCCGTTGTTGATACCCCACGCGATGCCGAACGTATTGAAGCCCGACCCGCTCGTCTCCTTGTTCGGAAACTGGTTCGGGTTGAGTAAGTTCGAGCGCCACATGCCGTCAGTGCCCTGAGCCTTCGTGAGCGCCGCCGCCATCGCGTCGAGCATCTTGACGTAGTCGGCGCGCTTGGGATCGTCCGCGGGCAGGTACTGGAGCACGCGGGCGGTGCCTGCGATGACCCAACCGTTGCCACGGGCCCAGAACTCGTTGCGGTGCTGGTCGTCGCGATACATGAGGCCCGCGTTGACGTTGAACAGGAAGGCGTAAGTGTCCCACCACATCCCGTCGAGCACGGTGAAGTACCTGTTGTCGCCGGTCGCCTTGCCGAGGCGCGCGAAGCCCGCCGGGACCATGAAGAGCGCGTCCTCCCACCACCATTCGACCCGCCCCTTCGGCGGGTTCGCGACGAGCTGGTCGTAAGAAGGCTTCGCGCCGTTGAGCATCACCATGTTCGCCGGCGTCGGGTCCGAGAGATACGCGTCGAAGTAAGTCTGCGCCGCGCACTGATTGTCGCCGCGCGACGCCGCGCCGTTCGCGAGCGTCCAGCCCGGGCCCGCCCACGTCTTGATGGCGTTGAGGTACTTGGGATCGTGAGTGAGCTGATACGTCGCCATGATGCCCGTCCAACCGGACCCCGAGATCCAGTCCTTCGCCATGTCAGGATTTCGGAGGAAATTGTCGGCGACGCGCCTCATGAGCGCGACGATGTTGGCGTCGAGCGTGGGCGCCGCGCCGTCGGTCCCGCCTTCGGTCGTCGTGGCGGGCCCGTCGTTCGTGGCGTCCGTCGTCGACGCGTCGTTGCCCGTGCTGCCGGCGATACCGGTGTCGCCCGCGCCGCCGGACATCCCCGCCCCGCCCTCGCCGGCCAAACCCGTGCCGCCGACCGTTCCCGTCGCGCCGGCCGCCCCGATCACTCCGGCGGCCCCGGACGCGCCCGCCGCGCCGGTTGTCCCGGCGGCGCCGGCCACTCCGCCGGGCGTCGAACCGCCTCCACACCCGAGCGGCGAGAGCACGACGGCGAGGCTGAGGATGCGACGGGCGAGGCTCATATCAAGCTCCTTCGAGTCAGAAGAGGTACTTCCACTAAAGTGCCTCGAGCGCTCAAAAGCGATCAGAAATCTTTTCTGCGGGGTGCAATGTGCTCCGGACGGGGTGCTCCGGACGGGCTGCCGCGTCACGAAGCGCCTCGACCCGACGCCGAAATCATCGGCCGGGCCGTCGTGAGCGCGGCGCTCGCTTCTTAACAAGACCCCCGGATTGGCGTATCGTCGATCCCGGAAGGGGTGTTGATGTCGAGGTTGTCGCGTGCCATGGGTCTGTTCGTCGTGTTGACGGGGTGCGGTTCGGTGGCGAGCTCGGGTCCCGACGGTGGGACCGACGCGCCCGCGACGGGCGGCGCATCCGGCGCCGCCGGAGCGCCCGCCGCGGGTACGGCGGGGGTGGGGTCCGGAACGGCGGGTGACTCGGGTGGCGCGGGCACGTCGGCGGGCGCCGGCGCGTCGGGCACGGCGGGCAGCGCCGGATCGTCGGCCGGCGGCGCGAGCGGGGGCTCGCCGCCTGCCGCCTTCGCCCTCGAGACGCCCGTCAACGGCGACCCCACGGTGTCGACGACCCCGACGCTGTCTTGGCAGGCGGCGGCGGGCGCGACGACCTACGACGTAGAGATCGCGACGTCTGTGGCGTTCGGCGCGGCGGACGTCGCGCAGAAGACGGGCATCACGACGCCGTCCTTCACGCCGACCGTCGCCCTGCAACCGGGCGTCATCTACTACTGGCGAGTCACGGCCGAGGGCGGCGGCGCCAGCGTCGCCGCGAGCAATGCCCCGTTCGCGATGTCATCGCCCGTCAATGCCGGCCCGAGCCCGCACGGCGTCGCCGTCACGCCCGACGGCACCACCGCCGTCATCACAAACGACAAGCCGGGCGGGTCGGTGACCCTGCTCGACCTCGCGACCTTCGCGACGCAGACGATCGCGCTCCTGGGTCAGCCCGCCATGGTCGCCGTCACTCCGGACGGGACGCGTGCGCTGGTCGCCGAGGGCTCGCCCAACAACGTCGCTATCCTCGACCTCGCCGCAAAGGCGATCGCGGGGACGGTCAATCCGCCTTGCGTCGCGACGACGCTCTACGGGATCGCCATCAAGGCCGACGGCAGCGCGGCCGTCATGCCGGACTTCAACGGCGGGTGCACGAAGGACGTCCTCGACGTCATTCCGCTCCCTGGAACGACGATCAGCTCCGCGATCGATCTCGCGTCTTCGGCCGGTGAGTTTGGCGTCGCTGTCACGCCCGACGGCGCGTCGGCGATCGTCACGCGCGGCGTGCTGACGACGACCGTCAAGCGCGTCGACCTCGCGGGCGGCGGCCTCACGACGATCTCGAACACGAGCTCGTCCTTCGGCGTGGCCGTCACGGCCGACGGCAAGGAGGCCCTCGTGACCTCGGGCGAGGGCGAGACCATCAAGCGCATCTCGCTCGTGACGAACGCGGTCACGGGGACGATCATGTTCGAGACCAACCAGGACGTCGGCAACATCGGGATCGCTCACGGCGGCGCCGTCGCCGTCGCCGTCGGCGACTTCAAGGTCGGCGTGCTCAGCCTCGCCGACGGCAGCGTGACCTCGACCTTTTCCCTCACCGGCCGCTCGGTGGCCGTCACGCCCGACGGGCACCGCGCGCTCGTCACGGGTGCGGGCGCCGGCGGCAAGGTCTATGTCCTCGCGCTGCCCTGAGCTGCGCGGTGTCGCGTCTGACGTCGACGTCTAGTGTCCGCCGGCGCGGAGCTCGCCGACCGACGACAGGATCTCGTTGGCGTGCCCCGTGGGCGTGACGCTTGGCCACACGCGCGCGATCCGGCCGTCCTTGTCGACGAGGTAGGTGATCCGCCGCGCCATGCCGAGCGTGACGGGCACGTGATAGGCCGCCGCGATCTCGCCGCGCTCGTCCGGCACGAGCGGGAACGTCAGGTGGTACTTCTCGGCGAAAGCGGCGTGCGAGACGTTGTCCTGCTCGGAGACGCCGAGCACGACGACCCCCGCCCCTTCCAGCGACGTCGCCGCGTCGCGAAAACCGCAGGCCTCCTTGGTGCAGCCCGGAGTGTCGTCCTTCGGGTAGAAATACAGCGCGACGTAGCGGCCGCGCAGGTCGGCGAGCGCGATGCGCCGGCCGTCGTGGGCCGTCGCCACGAAGTCGGGGGCCGCCGTTCCGACGGCGAGGAGGCGGTCGCCGCCCCCGTGCCCGCAAGCCATGACGACGGTCGCGAGGAGAAAGGCGGCGAGCCGAGGTCTCGGCGGTTTCATCGACATGGGCGCCGTTCTAGCAGGACACGACGCGAACGCACGCGCCGCTCGGGCTTCCGTCCTCGAGAACCCGACCTACATTGCTGGCGTGTCCTCACGAGCGCTGCCATTTCCTCGAGATGCGAGTACCCTCGGCCGCGTGGGCGACGCGGGCGTTGAGTCTCGGCGGAGCGACACGACGATCGTGGCCATCGGCGTCCTCAAGCTCGTCAAGACGGCCATCCTGCTCGCGCTCGGCGTCGCGGCCTTCACGGGCGCGCCCGGCCACATCGTGCACGTCGTGGCGCGCGTCACGCACTGGACGGGCATCTTTTCTGGTCGCGCAGTCGTCCAGCGGGTCCTCGCGAAGGTGCTCTCGCTGGACGAGCGCACGATCCACCGCCTGGGCGTGGCCTCCTTCTGCTACGCGGCCATCTTCGCGACCGAGGGCACGGGTCTCCTCCTCAAACGTCGCTGGGCCGAGTGGTTGACGGTCGTCGTAACCGGCTCGCTCGTCCCGATCGAGATCTATGAGCTCGTGCACGGTCCGGGCGTTGGGAAGCTGGCGGCCCTCGTCCTCAACGTCGCGATCGTCGCGTACCTCGCGTGGCGCCTCCGCGCGCAGCGCCGCCGTCCATCCCCGGGAGGCCAGCGAGCCTCCGCGGGCTCGACCTGACCCAGAGTCTCCGCTCACAGCCCGACGTCGCCCAGCCCCGGCGACGCCAACACCTCCCGCACCTTCGCGACGAGCGCATCGCGCGTGAACGGCTTTGCGAGGAAGTGAATGCCCGGGCGTAGGATGCCCCGCGTCGCGATCAGGTCCTCCGCGTGCCCCGAGACGTAAAGAATCTTCATGTCGACGCGCCGACCGCGCAGCTTCTTCGCGACGTGGGGACCGCTGCCGCCCTGCATGACGACGTCTGTGAGGAGGAGATCGATCTTGCCGCCGTAGCCGTCGCTCGCCGACTCGGCCTCGTCGCTGCCGGCCGTTGGCAGCACGTGAAAGGACGCCGCGACGAGCATCGCGCAGACGACTCCGCGCACCGCGGGATCGTCCTCGACGAGTAAGATCGTTGCGGGCGCCGTGGCCGCGACCCGCGGCGCGGGTGGCGAGGACGACGCGCGGGCGCCCGCGGGGGCCTGCGGGAACGCGATCGCGATCGACGTACCCTTCCCTGGCGCGCTGGCGACGAGGACCCGCCCCTCGCACTGCGCGACGATGCCATGAACGGTGGCGAGGCCGAGCCCCGTGCCCTTGTCGGGCGCCTTCGTCGTGAAGAACGGCTCGAACAGGTGAGCCCGCACCTCCGGGGTCATCCCCGCGCCGTCGTCGGTCACGACCAGCCACACCGCGGCCGGCGGAAGCTCGGGCGCGCCCACGAAACCGGCGGGCGCGACGAGGGACGTCGTGACCCTGATGGCGCCAGCGCCCGGGAGCGCGTCGCGCGCGTTCGCCACGAGGTTCAGCACGATCTGCTCGAGCTGGGCCGGATCTCCAACGATGGGCGTTGGCGCGGCTTCGCGCTCGAAGACGAGCGTCACGTCCTCCGGCAGGAGCCGCCGCAAGAGCGGCTCGAAGGCGGCCACCGTCGCGCCGACGTCGATGAGCTCCGGCTTGTACATCTGGCGGCGGCCGAAGGCGAGCAGCCGCCGCGTCAGCACCGCCGCGCGATCGGCAGCCGTGCGGATCTCGCCGAGCGCGCTGTCGTCGGCGCCGGGCTCCTCGGCCCGCGCGACCTCGACGTTGCCGAGGATGATCGTCAGGAGGTTGTTGAGGTCGTGCGCGACGCCGCCCGCGAGCCGCCCGAGCGACTCGAGGCGCTCACCTCGCAGCAGGCGCTCCTCGAGCTTGAGCGCCTCTTCGCTCGAACGATGAATGATGTTGAGCGAGAAGCGCAGAATCGCCGCCGTAATGATCACGCACGCCGTGAGGATCATCCACAGCCCCACGGGCGTCACCGGCGCGCGCGGGGGCGGCAACACGCCCCGCCGCTCGAGGAGCACGAGTGCGCCGCCGCACGCCGACACGGCGAAGGCCATCCCCACGGCGGCGCGCCCGCTCCACACGAGGCCGGTCAACAGGACGATGGGCGGATAGACCAGCGCCGCCGGCGCGCGCAATCCGCCCGAGTCGAGCGCGAGGACGGCCGTGATCCAGACGAGATAGAGGGTGCAGTGGCTCTGCGCGACGAGGCGCGTGCGCCCCGAGTGCAGGGCCGCCAAATGCCCCAAGTGAAGAGCGACGCCGGCGCCGTAGACCCACAGCGCGTGCGCCGGGCCGTGGGCGATGCCCGACCAGATTGTGAGCGCGGCCAGCACGATCGCGCCGGCGCGCAGCATGCCGCGCAGGGTCCGCTCCTGCTCGGCCATGTGTCGCGTCGAGCGATCAGCGATGCCATGGGGAAGCTGCGCCACGTCGTCCCGCCTGGCGGAAGTGTATCCCCTGCAGAATTCGGCGGGGAGCGCGCCCATTCGGCGGCGGACCCGACCTATATTGGCCGGTATCGTCATCTATGAGAAACGGATGAAACGACCATTGCGCAAATGGCGGCTCCTGAGTGTCACGCTCGGCGTCGTCATCTGCGCCGGCGTGGGCGGTTGCGGCGGCGCGGCGGCTGCCGGGCGTGGCACGGCCGGCGCGGGCATGACCGGCGCGGGAGGCGACGCGGGCGGGGCCGCCCCTGCGGAGATGGCGGGCGGCGCGGGCACGACGAGCGGCGACGCAGGCACGAACGGCGGCGCGAGCGCTGGCTCGTTTGGGGGGTCTCCCGGAGGCTCGTTGGGAGGCATGACCGGCGAGGCCGGCTCAGGCGCGCCGAGCCTCGACGGGGCCGCGGGCACCGGCGGAACCAGCGACGGGGGCGCACCGGACGCCAGCGGGAGCAAGAAGATCCTCGTCTATTGTGTGACGACCGGGTACCGGCACGCCTCGATTCCTGCGGCGGCGAACGCCATCGCCAAGGCCGCCGCCGCTGTGGGGCTCACGACCGAGCAGGTCGGCTGCGGCGACGCCGCCACCAACATAGCCGAGCCGACGAAGTTCACGGCGGCGGCGCTCGCGGAATACGGCGCCGTCATCCTGCTCGCGAACTCGGGCGAGCCCATCGGTTATCCGGCGACGCAGGAGATCCAGAACCTCGTCGACTACGTCCAGCACGGCGGCGCGCTCGTCGCCATCGAAGACGCCAGCCACTGCTACGACGGACAATTCAACGGCCATCCCGCGTCGCAGCCCTACGTTCAGCTCATCGGCGGCGACTTCGTTGGCCACCCCGGCGACGTCACGCCCGCGACGTGCACCAAGGTCGGGACGCAGCCCTCTGTGGTGCAGCTGCCCGCGACCTTCGGCACGACCGACGAGGTCTACGCCTTCTCGCAGTTTCGCACCGACAACCAGGTCGTCCTCAGCTGCGTGTCGAGCGGCGACCCGACGCACACGGTCCGCCCCGTGTCGTGGCAGCGCGAGGAGGGCGCGGGCCGATACTTCTTCACGGCGCTCGGTCACAACGACGTGAGCTGGACCGCGCCCATGGACGTCAAGGCGCCGAGCTCTCGCCTCGTCGAGGACCACGTCCTGCCCGCGCTGCTCTGGGCCACGCGACGCTGACGCCAGCTCACGCCAAAGATGCCACGGTGAACGATGACTCCACGCGAAGCTCGAGAGGAGCTGTTCACGGCGGCGCTCGACGCCTTCGTAGAGACGCGCGCCCGCCTCGCGGCCGCGCTGATCGCGGCGGGACGACAGGCCGAGGGCCAGGCGCTCAAGAAGGTGCGGCGGCCGACTCCTTCGGCGTGGGCGACCAATCAGGTCGTGCGGCGCGCGCGCGTCGAGGTGAACTCCTTCCTCGAGGCGAGCGCTCGCCTGCGCGGCAGCCAGGGCGCGATCGTCGCCGGGCGAGGTGATCGCGGCGTCTATCAGGCCGACGTCGAGGAGCTGAGACAGGCCACCGGGGCCCTCACGGCGGCGGCGCGCCGGATCGTCGGGGACCTGGGGCGCGGCGACGACCGCCCCGTCATCGAGCGCATCGTCGCGAACGCGCGCGCGGCGGCGCTCACCGACGCGGGGCAACACGCGCTGCTCGAGGGCGCGCTCGTCGTCGATCTCGGCGGCGGCGCGGACTTCTTCGGCGGGTTGCTCGCGGGCGCCCCGTTGCCCACGTCCGCCGCCGCGAGACCGAGCGAGGCGCCGCGCCCCGCGCCGAAGCCGACGGCGCGCGAGGAGGAGGCGCGCCACCGGGCGCAGGAAAGGGCGCGAGAGCTCGAGGCCGCGCGACGCGACGAGGCCGCCGCGCGGCAGACCGCCGCCGCCACCGAGGCCGACGCCGCGCGGACGCGCGCGTCGGTCGAGGAAGCGCGCCGCCGGCTCGACGAGGCCCAGGAGGCGGCGCGCGCGGCCGAGCGGGCCCTGCGCGAGGCCGAGGCCGCTCAACGCGGCGCCCAGCGCGATGCGGCGGAGGCCGAGACCCGCGCCGGTAGGGCCACGCGACGGCGCGAGAGCCTCGAAAAATAGCCCATGCGCGCGGCCTCTGCGCGCGACCGTTGTAATGAACGTCGTCCTCGTCCGTCTTCTGGGCCGTTACTGCGTGCCCGGCGTCGGGTCCTTGACGTCCGCTCCGTTGATGAAGACGAGCTTGCCGTCGCTCGACGACACGAGGTACTGCGACGTGTTCGAGGCGTAGGACACCGACGACACGGTGCCGGCGCTCGTGACGAAAAAACGCTTGAAGACCGCGGGCGCGTTCGAGCCGTTGTTCCGATCGATGAAGTACACGTACCCGTCGTTCGCGCCGATGGCGATGACGCCGCCGCCGTGGAGATATATCGGGCTCGACGACAGCTTGACCGAGGAGGACAGGACGAACGGGAACCCGGCGTTGATGGTGGCGCCCGTGCTCGTCACGGCGTAGACGTTGCCGCCGTCGTCGCCGAAGTACGCGTCGTCGGTCTTGTAGTCGACCCAGGGCGCGTCCTTGATGGCCTTCGCCGCGGCCGTGACGTAGGGCGCGCCGGCCAGGTTCGTGAAGCCGCCCACGGCGAAGTTGGCGGCGTCGAGGACGTACATCTTGCCGCCGTCGGTGACGGCGTAAGCGCGGTCGTTCGTGAGCACGATGGAGTCGTTGACGTTGCTCGTCGGCCCGCTGAAGCTCGCATTGACGGCGCCTGTCGTCATGTTGACGCGGTAGACGTA
>DASZFV010000474.1:0-12369 GCA_035939455.1 Polyangia bacterium | reverse complement strand
AGCATCGACGCGGACCTCTAGCTAAAGGCGTGCAATATCCGTGCTTCATAGTCAAGTTCGGCAGTTGTGACCCGAAACATAAAGCTGCCAGAAATCGCTGCGTCGACGCCGTGTTCCGCGCGATCCTTAATCTGGATCCTCGATCTTCCACGCACCGTCCTCGCGGACGAGCCGCGCCTCCACTCCCGCGCCATAAGGCATGTGCGCCTCGTCACCCGTCTCCACGATCGGGGCCCCGAGCGCGGCGCGCAGGCGCGCGAGAAACTGGACGTTCTCGGCCTTGTGCTCGCCTTCCCAGTAGTCGCGCAGCACCGCGACGGAGAGCTCCCCTCGCCGCGAGGCCGGACACAGACGCAGTACGATGTCATAACGTCGCTGCTCGAGCGCGCGCACGAAGGAACGCAGCGCAGCGCGCGGCGTCTTCTGACTCCAGGCCTCGAAGGTGGCCGGATCGGCGGCGAGCCACCTTCCGCCCTCCTCGATCAGCGTCATCGGCTCTCCCGGGGCGAGCTCCAGCGTGAGCTCGGGCCCGCTCCGCTCGCCCGCGGCGCGCAGCCGGTGCGCGAGGGCCACCGTGTCCGCACCGGCCTCCTCGAGTTCGGCGCGAAAGGCCGCGAGCGGCACGCGCGCGCGGAAGTCTGCCGACGTGAGCGCGTACGCGGCGTCATAGTCCTTCCGCTCGAGCGCGGCCCCGAGCGCCGACAGCGTGGCCGTCGGACCCGGGCCCGAACGCACGCACGCGCAGATCGCACCCAGCGCCAGCACGAGCGCCTGGCCGCGAACTCCGCGGCGCGCGGGGACGCGCGGCGACCAACCCGCGCTCATTTTCCGACGGTCACCGCGTAGCGGTCGCGGGGATTGGCGAGCTTTCCGGTGGTCTCTCGCACCTCGATGAGGCAACAGGCCTCGCCGCCCGACGCCACGGTGCTCGGCGTCGGCGGCGCGCCGCTCGCGACCTTGAAGCGGCCCAGCTCCTTGCCCGAGGCGCCGCGCACGCGCACGTCGAGAGCCAGCCCCGGGACGCCGCCCACGCTGACGGTGACGTTGCCATCGGCGTCGGGCGTCGCCGGCGCCTGCCAGAAATCCACGTCGCCGCGCGGCGCGATGAGCCCGCCGCCCACGGCCCCCGCCGGCAGCGGCGTCGGCGTCGCGATGGTGTCGTTGGGCTCGCGCTCGCCGTTGGGCTCGGGCGGGCGCGCCGTGATCGTGAGGCGATAGGGCTCGTCGAGGTTGGCGTCGCCTTTCCCGGCCGAGAGCCGCACGAACGCGGTCCCTCCCGGCACGAAGACGTTCGGCAACCGCTCGGGCTCACGGCGCTTGCCCGCGTCGGAGCGCGCCATGACGGTGCCGTCCGGGCGGAGGATCTCGAGCTTGATGTCGACGCGCTCCGGGGGCGTCGCCTCGACGTCCAGCTCGACGGGCACGGTGGCCGCGTATTTGAAGACGTCGACGTCGCCGCGCCCGAGCGTGCCCGCGACGGTGAGCGCGCCGGCGCCGCCCTCGGCGTCGATGACGAGCCCCTGGGCGTGGGCCAGATCGTCGTTGGGCTCGATCTCGCCGCCTTCCTTGGGCAGCTCGGCGCGCAGGCGCAGGTTGTAGCGCACGTCCGCGTTCCAGCCGGCGTCGGCGCGAACGACGATGTAGAGGTGGGGCTCGCTCGCCGGCACGCGCAGGCTGCGCAGCGCAACGCGCTCCTCCTTGCGGCCGCGCGCCTCCGTGAGCTTCTGCTCGACCGAATCGAACACGAGCAGCGACGCCGTGACCCCGGGCGCTGGCTCGAGATCCGCGGAGAGCACGCTGCCCTCGGCGATGCCGGCCGTGGCGACGCGGTACCAGTCCTGATCGTGCCGCCACCCGTAGTATCCGACCGCCTCGCCGCCGGGGGACAGGTCCGTCGCCATGGCGGCCTTGCCGTTGGGCTCGAGCTCGGCGCCGGCCTCGAGGGGCGCGAGCCGCGCGACGAGAAGATAGCCGCCCGCCGTCGGTGCGCCGCCAGCGGCCCGCACGCGCAGGTAGTAGGTCCCGGGCGTCACTGCCAGGTTCGGAATCGCGAGGGCCTCGCCGGCCTGGCCGCCGCCCGTCGCGGCCAGGGGCTGGCCCTGGTCGTCGAGTGCATCCAGCCCCAGGGCGAGCGCGGCCTCGGGGCGCACGTCGACGCGCAGCAGCCTCCGCAGCGGAGGCGCGCCCGCAGGGCCGTCGGCGGGGCGGGCGGCGGAAGCCGCGCCGGGCTCGGCGGCCGGCACGTCGACGCGGTAGAGGTCGGTGTCGCGCGTCTTGCCCTGGCCCTCGTGGAGCGTGGCCGCCACGCCCGCTGCGGCCACGGGACCGAGCGCGAGGCGTTGCGCGGTCGCCAGCGTGTCGTTCGGCTCGGCCTCGGCCGCAACCGGCACGTCTCCTTCGGGCGGCGGCGCGTCTGTCGTGACGACGACGGCGGCGCCGTCCGGCCGCGGCGGCAGCGCGCCGCGCCGACAGGAGCCGCACCCCGCCGCGAGCGCGAGGGCGCCGACGACCGTCAGACGCACGCGGCCCATGCCCGCCTACCTCTCGCCGGTCGTCGACGCGACAGTCGACCCGCCTTCGGCGGGGCGTGCAGTCGACCCGCCTTCGGCGGGACGTGCAGTCGACCCGCCTTCGGCGGGGCGTGCAGTCGACCCGCCTTCGGCGGGGCGTTGCTGAATGGACGCCATGAACTCGGCCTCGCACACGACGATCTCACCGACCTTGGCCTCGCCGCGCATCTTCCAGATGGCGCCGCCCTTGCGCAGCGGCACGACCTCGAGCCGCAGCACGTCTCCCGGCACGACGGGGCGGCGGAACTTCGCCTTGTCGATGGCCATGAAGTAGATGACCTGCTTTTCGGGGTCGAACTTCACGAGCTTGGCGGCGTAGAGCGCGCCCGCCTGCGCGAGCGCCTCGATGATGAGCACGCCCGGCATGACGGGGTAGCCCGGGAAGTGGCCGTTGAAGTGCGGCTCGTTGCGGCTCACGAGCTTGCGCGCGACGATGCGCTCCTCCCCGATCTCGTCGACGTGATCGACGAGCAAGAACGGATAGCGATGCGGCAGGATCCGCTCGATGTCGCGGATGTCGAGCACGCGCGCCTTACTTCTTTTTGGGGATCGCCGCGGCGGCGGGGCTATCGGCGCCCTCGCCGGCGTTGTAGCGGCGGATGAGATCGTTCGTCAGATCGAGGTGGGGCTTCGCGAACACGATGCCCCCCTGCGTCTTGTCGAAGATCATCGAGAAGTTCTCGGCGAGCGCGATCTTGCCCAGGATCTTGTTCATGCGCTCGAAGATCTTGCCCGTGGCCTCTTGCTCCTTGGCCTGCAGGTCTTGCTGGTGGCGCAGGTAGGTCTGCTGGACCTTCTGCATGCGGCCTTGCAGCTCGGTCTCCTTCTCGTGAACCTTGTCTGCGGGGAGCAGCGTGCGCTTCTTGTCGAGATCCTCGATGGCCTTCTTGAGCTCCTCTTGCTGCTCGTCGAGCTCCTTCTGCTTCTGGTCGAAGATCTTCTTGAGGTTGGCCTTAGCCTTGCGACCGTCGTCGGTCTCCCCCAGGGCGCGCTGCAGATCGACGTAGCCAAGCTTGACTTCCTCGGCGAGCGCTGGCGAACCGGCGAGCACGACGGCCATAAAAAGGGCGACACGGGACAGGCGCGACATCGACATGAAGTTCTCCTTACCGGCGCTTGATTAGCAGATTCCTGGGAAATTAGAAGAAATTCCCGATCGTGAATTCGAAGACGATGGGCTGCTCGCCGGGGAGAGTTCGAAACGGCACGCCCCATTCGAAGCGCAGGGGGCCGATGGGCGAGAACCAGCGGAAGCCGAAGCCCCAGCTCGCGCGGTAAGCGCTGAAATCGAGCGGGCCCTTGCAGGGGTCCTTGCTGACGTCGACATCGCTCGGACGCAGGGCGCAGTATTGGTTCTCGAGGTTGAAGGCGTTACCAAAGTCCGTGAACACGACACCGCGGATGCCGACCTTGTCGAAGATGGGGAACTCGATCTCGGCGTTGCCGATGACCTGCATGTTGCCGCCCACGAGGAAGCTGCGCAGCTGCGCGTCCTGCGCCTGCGATGAGAGCGCGCGGATGACGGGGCCGAGCGACCGCGGCGAGAAGCCGCGCACGTCGTAGATGCCGCCCACGAAGTAGCGCTCGAAGATGGGCACGCCCTTGTCGTCGCGGCTCGCGATGAGGCCGGCCTCTCCCTTGACGCGCAACACGAAGGGACCCCAGATGGGGTAGAAGAACCGCGCCACGCCCTCGTAGCGCGTGAACACGTTCTCGGAGAAGAACGGTGGGTACGAGTCGGCGACCTCGCCCGAGATCGTGTTGTACCAGCCCTTCGTCGGGAACATGCGGTTGTCGCGCGAGTCGTAGGAGAGCAGCGCGCGGCCCGACGACGTGACGCCCGAGCGCAGCAGGTTCGCGATCGAGCCCACCGAGACGGGCTGGATGGCGGCGCCAGAGAACAGCGTGCTGAAGCCCGAGGTCGAGACGCTCACGTCCTCGAGCGTGTAGGTCAGGAGGAGGCGCAGATCCTCGGCGAGCAGGTAGCCCCAGGTGAGGCTCGCGCCCTTTGAACGTCGCACGAACGAGAACAGGTAGCGATCCTGCCTGAAGAGGTTGAAGCCGAAGGTCCAGTTCGTGTCGAGGAAGTAGAGGTCTTGGTATTGCAGCAGGAAGAGCTGGCGCAGGCTCGACAGCTGCGCCTGCAGCGTGAGCGACGTGCCGCGCCCGAGGAGGTTGTTTTGCGAGATCTGCGCCTGCGCGATGAAGTTCTCGACCGAGGAGAAGCCGGCGCCGATCTGGAACGTGCCCGTGGGGCGCTCCGTGACCTCGACGTTGACGTCCATCTTGTCGTCGCCGCTGCCGCGCTTCGTCGAGATGTCGACCTTCTCGAAGAAGCCGAGCGCCGTGACGCGCTTCTTCGAATAGTCGAGGAGCGACTGGTTGTACGGCTCGCCCTCGATGATGCGCAGCTCGCGGCGAATGACCTTGTCGCGCGTCTTCGTGTTGCCGCGAATGTTGATGCGGTCGAAGCGCACGAGCTCGCCCTTCTGAATCTCGAAGATGACGTCGACGGTGCGCGTCTTCTCGTTGACTGGCGTCGCGGGCGAGGCGTTGACGTAGGCGTAGCCCTTGTCCTTGTAGAAGTCCGTGAGCTTCTGCAGGTCGTCGGACAGCTTCGACCGGTTGAAGATCTCGCCCGTCTTGACCGAGACCTTCGAGAGGAAGAACTCCTTGGACTCGAGCAGGTCGCCCGTGACGTCGACCTTGCCGAGCGTGTACTGCGGCCCCTCGGCGATCGAGATCGTGATGTACATCGACTGCTTGTCGGGCGAAAGCTCGACGAGCGGGTTCGCGACCTTGACCTGGACGTAGCCGTGGTCCCAGTAGTGGGCCTGGATGAGGAGGAGGTCGCGCTGGAAGACGTCCTCGCGGTAGGTCCCCGCCGACGTCAAGATCGACAGCAGGCTCCCCTCGCGGGTCACGATGACGTCGCGGAGATCGGCGTCGCTCACGGCGTGGTTGCCCACGAAGTTCACGCGCCGCACCTCGACCTTGGAGTTCTCGCGCACGCGGAACCAGACGTCGACCTCGGCCGGGCTGTTGCGCCGCAGCTCGTAGGTGACCTCCGCCATGTAGAAGCCCTTCTCGACGTAGAGCTCCTTGATCTTCTCGACGTTCTTCTTGAGCTTGGCGAGGTCGAGGATCTGGTCCTTCTTGATGTCGAGGACCTCGTTGATCTTCGTGAGCTGGACCTCCTCGGCGCCCGCGACGTAGATCTTCTTGATGGCGGGCTTCTCGCGCAGCACGAACGTGACGTTCGTGCCATTGCGACCCTCGTTCACTTCGACCTGGACGTCGTCGAAGTAGCCCATCTTCCAGATCGTGTGGATGTCGTCGCGCAGCATCTCCTGCGTGAGCGTCACGCCCGGCGCCACCTTGAGGTTGACCTTGATGGCGTCGTCCTCGACCTTGCGGTTGCCGCGGAACTGGATCTTCGCGACCTTGAGCGCCGGCGTCGGGGCCGCCGTCGGCGGCGTCGCGGCCTCGGGCGCCGGGTCCGCGTCGGCGCCGGGCCGCATGGCCTCGGCGGCGCCCTTGTCCTCGGCGCGCGCGGGCGTGGCGACGCCCAGCGCGGCTGCGGCGAGAACGGCGAGGGCGACCTGCGGGGGACGGACCATCGGCCGCGGCTACGCGTCCTCGACGATGAGGCCGTCGGCCATGTGGAGGCGGCGGGGCGTCTGCGCGGCGAGCTCGTTGTTGTGCGTGACTATCAAGATCGTCGTGCCGAGCTCGCGGTTGAGCTCGAAGAACAGCGCGTGCATCTCGCGGCCGGTCTTCGTGTCGAGGTTGCCCGTGGGCTCGTCGGCGAGCAACAGCCGCGGCCGCAAGAGGAGCGCGCGCGCGAGCGCGACGCGCTGCTGCTCGCCGCCCGAGAGCTCGCCGGGCCGGTGACGGAGGCGCGCTCCGAGCCCGAGGCGCGATAGCATCTCCCCGGCGCGCGCGACGCACTCGGCCCGCGGCAGGCGCAGGATGAGCCCGGGCATCATGGCGTTCTCGAGCGCCGTGAATTCGGGCAGCAGGTGGTGGAACTGGAAGACGAAGCCGATCTCGCGGTTGCGAAACTCCGCGAGCCGCGCCGCGCTCATCTCGGTGAGCGGGACGCCGTCGAAGGTCATGACGCCGCCCGTGGGCGCGTCGAGCGTCCCGAGCACGTGCAACAAGGTCGACTTGCCGACGCCCGAGGCTCCCACGACCGAGGCCATCTCGCCGGGGCGGAGCTCGAAGTCGAGCCCACGAAGGACGGGGATCACGGTGCCGCCCAGCACGAATTCTTTCCTGAGACCGCGCACGACGACGTGCGCGCCGCCGCGGGCGTCGGCGGGAACCGACGCCGAGGTGGCCGCACGTAGCGGTTTCGTCGGCGTCGTCGTCGCCATTGGGGCCGCAAAAGTAGTCGGCGCACCCACAGGTGTCAACGACGCCATGGCTCTAAGACTCCGAGCAAATGGCGCAGGTTGCCCCGCGAGGGCGCCCACGAAGTCGGCGGCATCCCTATTCGTAGCGTAGACCGTCGACGGGCCGCATGCGCGACGCCAGGAAGGCAGGGTAGAGCGTCGCGAGGCCGCACAGCCCGAGCGCCGCCAGGCTGATGGCCGCGATCTCGCCGCCGCGCATGACGACGGGAAGCTGCTGGATGTAGTAGACGTCCGGATCGAGCGGCAGCCCCCACTTGCCGAGCATGAGGCAGCCGCTGATGCCGAGCGCGAGCCCGAGCCCGAGCCCGAGCAGGCCGATGTAGAGCCCCTCGGCGATGAAGACGCGCAGGATCGCGCCGTCGCGCGCGCCCATCGACTTGAGGATCGCGACCTCGCGTGCCTTCTCTGTGACGAGCATGATGAGGTTCGAGATGATCGAGAACGACGCGACGAGGGCGATGAAGGTCAGCACGACGAACATCGCGATCTTCTCGAGGCGGAGCGCCATGAAGAGACCCTTGTTGAGCTCCTCCCAGGAGCGGACCTCGTAGCCGGGGCCGAGCAGGTGCGCGAGGCGCTCCGCGAGCGCGGGGGCGGCGTCGGGATTGATCGTGCGGATCTCGATGCCCGTGATCTCGCCCTGCATGCCCAGGAACTTCTGCGCCTCGGCGAGCGAGACGTAGGCGAGCTTCGAGTCGAATTCGTACATGCCCGTGTAGAAGTGACCCGCGACGCGGAAGGGCTTGAGCTTGGGCATGGGGCCCGCCGGACCGACGCCGCACATGGGGCAGGCGATGTCGACGTCGCTGCCGAGGTAGACGCGCAGCGTGTGCGCGAAGAGCTCCTCGCCCAGGAGAATGCCCGGCAGCACACTGCGCGGCGGAATGACGGGCGCTCTCTCCATCCTCTCCGGGTGGCCGATCCTGCCGGCCTTGGCGGTCTTGCCGCGTTGGTTGGCGTTGCCGGTCTTCTCGAGCGTCTCGGTGTTGTCGGACGCGCCGACCGCCTCCGGGGGCTCGGGGATCGCGCGCAGGATCTCGGCCTCCTCGGTGGGAATGTCGCGTGGGTGCTCGAGGTAGTCGACGCGCCCCTCCCGCAATGTGCGCGCGAGGTCGAGCACCTTGGGCGCCGTCGTCGGATCGATGCCGCGCAGGATGATACCCATCCCCGACGGGTTCGTGGCGTGCTTGATGATGACCTCGGACTCGATGTAGGCCATCGACGACGCAATCTCGGGGACGCCGGCGAGCCGCCGCTGCACGGCCTGCCAGTCCGTGAAGGGCCGGTCCTCGGCCATGCTCACGACGATGTCGGCCTTGGTGGCGCGGATCTTCGTCTTGAGGTCGGCCTCGAAGCCCGACATGACCGACAGCGCGATGATGGGCGCGCCCGTGCCGAGGAAGACGCCGAAGATCGAGATGGCCGTGAAGACCGTGAAGGTCGAAAAGAGCGCGCCCAGGATCGTGAAGATGACGCCCGCGATGGCCGCGATGACGCCAGCCGTCTTGAGGGTCTCGACGAAGGCCGTCGGCCGCGAGGCCAGCCAGTCACCCGCGACGCCGATCTCGCTGCCGCCGTGAGGGCCCCGGCGCAGGAACGGCAGGTGCGGCGCGAAGCGCACGGCGAGCAGGCACAGCGCCGCGAGCACGAGCGCGGCGACGCCGAAGGCCAGCGTGCGGCGCGATTTGTGACCGGGATCGCGCAGGTGGCGCCAGGCCACGAACCACTCGAACCCGCGCGCGCCGGCCACGCCGCCCTACTCGCCCTGCCCGTGCTCGGGGCGCATGAGCGGGAACAGGATGACGTCGCGTATCGAGGGCTGATCGGCGAGCAGCATGACGAGGCGATCGATGCCGATGCCCTCGCCCGCCGTGGGCGGTAAGCCGTACTCGAGGGCCCGGCAGTAGTCCTCATCGTAGTCCATGGTCTCGTCGCGGCCGTGGGCCTTGGCCTCGACCTGGCTCTGGAAGCGTGCCCGCTGGTCGGCCGGATCGTTGAGCTCGGAGAAGGCGTTCGCGTGCTCGCGCCCCACGATGAAGAGCTCGAAGCGGTCGACCCTCGTCGGGTCGGCGTCGTTGCGGCGCGACAGCGGCGACGTCGCGGCGGGGTACTCGGTGACGAAGGTCGGCCGATCGGCGGGCAGCGCCTTCTCGCCCGCGTAGTCGAAGAGCGCGCCCACGCGCTCGCCGTGACTCTCGACCCTGCGCAGCACGACGGACAGCTCGTCACTGCGCGCGAGCAAGCCCACCGAGTCGAGCCACGCCGGGAGCGCCTCCTCGTCGTCGAGGCACGCGCGCTCGAGTCCGCGGGGCAGGAGCCCGCGCTCTGACGCCGCGACGATGGCGTCCTTCAGGGGGATGCGCGGCCAGGGCGACGCCAGGCTCAGCGACTGACCCTGGTACGTGATCGTCTCGCCGCCCGCGACCTCGCGCGCGAGCTCCCGGAAGAGCTCCTCGGTGAGCACCATCAGATCGTCGTAGGTGGCGTACGCCTGGTAGAACTCGAGCATCGTGAACTCGGGGTTGTGCTGGCGCGACAGGCCCTCGTTGCGGAAGTTGCGGCCGATCTCGTAGACGCGCTCGATCCCGCCCACGACGAGGCGCTTGAGGTGGAGCTCGGGCGCGATGCGCATGTTGAGGTCGAGGTCGAGCGCGTTGTGGTGCGTCTTGAAGGGCTTCGCCGCCGCGCCGCCGACGATGGAGTGCATCATCGGCGTCTCGACCTCCTGAAAGCCGCGCGCGTCGAGGAAGCGTCGAATGCCGCGCACGATGGCGCTGCGCTTCCTGAACACCTCGCGCACCTCCGGGTTGACGACGAGATCGACGTAGCGCTGCCGGTAGCGGATCTCCTGGTCCGACAGGCCGTGAAACTTCTCGGGCAGCGGGCGCGTCGCCTTCGTGAGCAGCTGGAAGCTGTCCGCGACGATCGTGAGCTCGCCCGTCTTCGTGATGGTCGCGCCGCCCACGGCGCCGATGAAGTCGCCGCGCTCGACGAACTTCCAGATCTCGAAGGCGGCCTCGCCGATCAAATCGCGACGCACCCACACCTGCAGCTCACCCGAGCGGTCGAGGAGCTTCACGAACGTCGCCTTGCCGAAGTCGCGGATCTGCGCGACGCGGCCCGCGACGGCGAACCTCTCCGGGGCGAGCAACGTCGGCGGCGCCCCCTTCGCGGGCGCCTCGACCTCGGGCAGCGTCGCACCCTCGAACTTCGCGCGCAGCTCGGCCGTCGTGTGCGTCGGCACGAACCCGTTCGCGTACGGGTTCACGCCGCGCTTCCTCAGCTCGGCGACCGATTTCTCTCTTTCCGCTATCAGCCCGCGTTCATCAGCCATGCGTGTCCACAGGTTCTCAACAGGATCCGGCGTTGTAAGTATCCGAGGTCATTATACTTAGCGAGGACTATCCACAGGAGGACACCTAAACGTCGTCTTCGTCTGCATCGACGGCCGATCTCAAGGGTGCGGCCGAGGGGTCGCCCGCGAGCTGAAGGAGGCGCGCCACCATGAAGCGGTCGAGGTCGCCGTCGAGCGCGCCGTCGACGTCGCTGTCCTTGATGCCCGTGCGGTGGTCCGAGACCATGCGGTAAGGCGCGAGCACGTACGAGCGGATCTGGCTGCCCCACTCGATGGCCTTCTTCTGGGCGTGGATGTTGCCCATCTTCTCTTCCTGCTTCTTCTGCTCGACCTCGAACAGCTTCGACCGGAGGATGCGCATGGCCGTGCCGCGGTTCTTGTGCTGCGAGCGCTCGCCGTCCGAGTGCACGGCGATGCCCGTGGGGATGTGCGTGATGCGCACCGCCGACTCGGTCTTGTTGACGTGCTGCCCGCCGGCGCCGCCCGAGCGCATGACGTCGATGCGGAGGTCCTTGTCGTCGATCTCGACCTTGATGGTCTCGTCGATGTCCGGGTAGATGAAGACGCTCGCGAACGACGTGTGACGGCGCTTCGCCGAGTCGAAGGGCGAGATGCGCACGAGGCGGTGCACGCCGGCGTCGGCGCGCAGCCACCCGTAGGCCCACTCGCCGTCGACGCCGATGGTGGCGCTCTTGATGCCGGCCTCGTCGCCCGGCTGAACATCCAGCGATTCGACGCCGAAGCCCTTGCGCTCGGCCCAGCGCGTGTACATGCGGAGCAGCATCTGCGCCCAGTCCTGCGACTCGGTGCCGCCCGCGCCCGCGTTGATGCTCACGAGCGCGCCGTTCTGATCGTAAGGCCCCGAGAGCATGCGCGCGAACTCCATCTTCGCGACGGCGGCCTCGCCGCCCGCGAGCGTGGCGTCGGCCTCGCGCGCGGCGTCCTCGTCCTTGGTCTCGTCGGCGAGCTCGATGAAGACCTGCGCGTCCTCGCACGCCTTCATCTGCGCGTCGAACGACTCGACGGCAGCCTTGAGGCGCCCCTGCTCCCTCATCGTCGTCTGGGCCTTGTCCCCTGCGCTCCAGAACTCCGGGGAGGCCGTTTGGTCGTCGAGCTCCGCTATGCGCAGCCGTTTGCCGGCGATGTCAAAGATGCCCCCGGAGAATCTCCAGGCGGCTCTCCAACTTCGTCAGGCGTTCCCGCAGCGGGCTGATTTCCATTTGGGCGCGAATCTAGCACAGGCCCCCGCCGAGGACTCAAGGGCGCGAGCGGATTGGTGAGCGTGATGTAGAGGTGTTTGAGGCACATCTCGTCAGTGGTCTTCTCGCCCCAGCGGAGCGGGCCGACCGCGGGACGACGCCAGCTTCAATCTTCGCCCGCGTCCTCATGAAAGGAATCGCATCGATAGGTCTCCTTGAGTCGCACGTACTTATGCGCCATCGCGCGATGAAAGGCCTCGTCCTTTTCGTCGAGCGACTTGACGACGCGCGCGGGCGCGCCCAGCACGAGGCTGCGCGGCGGGATGACCGTCCGCTGCGTCACGAGCGCGCCCGCGCCCACGACCGATCCGTGCCCGATGACGGCGCCGTCGAGGATCGTCGCCTGCATCCCGATGAGACAACCGTCCTCGACGCGGCAGGCGTGGAGCATCGCGCGATGCCCGACCACGGTGTCCTCGCCGATCTGACACGGGCCCCCGTCGGCGACGTGAACGACGCTTCCGTCCTGGATGTTCGAGCGCGCGCCGATGCTCACGGCCGCCAGATCGCCTCGCAGCACGGCGCCGTACCAGATCGAGACGTCGTCGCCCAGCTGGACGTCACCCACGACGGCGGCGCCGGGCGCGAGGACGACGCGCGCGCCGAACGCGGGCATCGCGCGCAGATAACGGTCGACGATGGCGCGCGGAAACAGCCGGCGCAGCGCGCCGAGGCGCGTGTCGAGCGCCACCGCATCCGGCAAAGGCTCCGTGAGCGCCGTCACCGAGCTCGCGATCATCGCCATGGCTTCTCCATCGGGATGGGAG
>DASZFV010000473.1:0-21652 GCA_035939455.1 Polyangia bacterium | reverse complement strand
TCGTGCGTCGTGACAAAGTGCGCGATCCGGGGCTGTATGGGATGTCCGAAGGCCCGATGCCAGCGTCGGCGAGCGAGCGCCCCCAAGCGGAGGCCCGATGCGAGCGTCAGCAAGCGAGCGCAAACCGGGACCGGGAGCGTCAAAATCCCGACGCCCCGCGTTTCAAACGCATCAAGCGGCGTCGGGCAACTGCCGACACTAGGCTCGCTGCCTCGTGCGAGGGGCGACCATGATGGCGAAAAGCGACCCGATGCGTCGAGAGGCCGGACCGCGGCTGACCAAGCCGGCGCGCATCCTCGTCGTCGAGGACAACCCGCTCAACCGCTTGCTCGTCCACGATCTTCTCGAGCTGCGCGGCCACGCGGTCGTCGAGGCCGCCACCGTCGACGAGGCGCGGGTCCTGCTCGAGAGGGAGCGCCTCGACCTCCTGCTTCTCGACGTGCAGATCCCGGGCGGCGGCGGCGAGGCGATCATCCGCGAGGTGCGCCAGCGCGCGGACCTCGCCGACCTGCCGATAATCGCCGTGACGTCGCTCGCCATGCCGGGTGACCGCGAACGTCTCCTCAGCATCGGGTTCCAGGGTTACCTGTCGAAGCCCATCGACACGCGCACCTTCGGGGCCGCCATCGAGTCCTATCTCAAGAGCGCGGAAGGCGCGGTGCATGTCCGACAGGCCGGGTGAGCCCTCCGCCACGGTCCTCGTCGTCGACGACAATCTCCAGAATCGGGAGGTCGCCGAGGGCCACCTCGTGGGCGCGGGTTATCAGGCCCTGCAGGCCGAGAGCGGCGAAGAGGCGCTCGCGCTCCTGCAGGCCGGGGCGGTCAAGCCCGACCTCGTGCTGCTCGACGTGCTCATGCCGGGCCTCGACGGCTTCGAGACCTGTCGCCGCATCCGCGCGTTGCCGGGCGGCTCGCGCATCCCCGTCCTGTTCCTCACGGCGCTCGGCGATCTCGGGACGCACAAAGCGGCACTCGATTCGGGCGCCGACGACTTCCTCACGAAGCCCATCAATCGCACGGAGCTACTCATCCGCGTGCGCTCGCTCCTCCGCATCAAGGAGCTCTCCGACGAGCAGTTGCGCAACCTCGAGGTGATCTCCAGCCAGCGCGACGCGCTCGTGGAGGCGCAGCGCCAGAAAGAGGAGCTCACGGCGCTCATCATTCACGATCTCAAGAATCCTCTGTCGAGCATCCTGTCGAACGTCCAGTTCGCGCTCGGGCAGCAGTCCCTCGGCGCCGATGAGCGCGAGTCGCTGCGCGACGTCCTGCGCGCGTCACAGTCGATGGTTCGCATGGTCATGAACCTTCTGGACATCAGCCGCAGCGAGGACGGCGCGCTCGTGCCGCACATGTCCGAGTTCGAGCTGCCCGCGCTCCTGCGGGAGGTGACCTCGGAGATGGAACGCCGCATCGAGGACAAGAGTCAGACCCTCGATCTCGCCGTCGCGTCCGACGTGCGCGCCATGACCGCCGATCGCGATCTCGTGCGGCGCATCGTTGAGAACCTCGTCGACAACGCCCACAAGTACGGGCCGCGACGCGCGACGATCCGCATCGAAGCTTCGCTGCTACCGCTCGGCGCCGGTCGGGCCGCCGACACCGTCGAGATCCGCGTGCGCGACCAGGGCGAAGGGATCCCCGCGGCCTTCCGGCAGAAGATCTTCGAGAAGTATGCGCGCATCGAGGGCCGCTCGGCGGAGGAGGTTCGGAACAGCCACGGCCTCGGGCTGGTCTTCTGCCGGCGCGCCGTCGAGATCCACGGCGGCGAGATTTGGGTCGAGGAGAACTCGGCGCGTGGGAGCTGCTTTTGCGTGCGGCTCGCGCTGCGGCCGAGCGCCGCGCGCGCCGAAGGCGTGGACGGGGAGGCCGGCGTCGGCGCCGCGGTGGATGCGGCCGCGATGTCGATCTAGGGCCAGGGTCCGATGAGCGTGACAGACGAGAGCCCCGGCACGCGGCGCCTCTATGCCGAGTATCGCCAGGAGGTCTGGCAGCGCACGGACCGCATGTTCCTGTGGCTGCTGCTGCTGCAGTGGCTCGCGGCTGTCGTCACGGCGCTCTGGTCGACGCCGGCCGTTTGGAACGGTTCGCTGTCGCACCTGCCGCCACTGGTCTGGAAGGCATTCCTGCTGGGCGCCGCCATCACGTCGCTGCCCATCTACGTCGCCTTCAAGTACCCGGGCTCGATGCTCACGCGCCAGGAGATCGCGATCGGGCAGGGGCTCGTCACGTCGCTGCTCATTCACGTCTCGGGCGGTCACTTCGAGATGCGCTACGTCGTCTTCGCGTCGCTCGCGTTCCTCGCCATGTACCGCGATATCACGGTGATCCTGCTCGCGAGCCTGATCACGACCGTCGACCACGTCCTCGGCTGCTACTTCTGGCCGAAGTCTCTCTACGGCTTCGTCACCGTCGCGCCGTGGGCCTGGGTGCACCACGTCTCGATGGTCGCGCTCGAGAACCTGTTCCTGGGGCTCGCCATCCGCAAGAGCCAGGGCGACATGCTGAGCACCGCCAAGCGACAGGCGATGATCGACGCGAGCCGCGCCGCGCTCGAGCGCGAGGTCTCGGAGCGCCAGCGCACGGAGCGCCTGCTCTCGCTGCAGTACGTGATCACGCGCGTGCTCGCGGGCGCCAACAGCCTGGGTGAGGCCGCGCCGCTCATGCTGCGCATCATGGGCGAGAACCAGGGTTGGGACGTGGGCGAGCTGTGGGAGGTGGAGGAAGGCGAGCGATTCCTGCGCTGCGTGGACCTCTGGCACGCCGACGATTTCCCGGCCGCCGACTACTTGCGGCTCCGACGCGTCACGCAGCTCGCGCGCGACGTCGGCTTGCCCGGTCGCGTTTGGCACCGCCACCTGCCGCTCTGGATCCCCGACATGGCCGAGGAGCCGAACCTGCCGCTCGCGGCGTTTCGGGGCGAGGTCAACCTGCGCGGGGCCTTCGCGATCCCCCTCCGCAACGGGCCCAACGTCATCGGCGTCATGGCCTTCTTCAGCCGCGAGGTGCGCGAGGCCAACGACGATCACCTCTCGATGTTGAGCGCGCTCGGCGGCCAAATCGGCCAGTTCATGGAGCGCAAGCGCATCGAGCAGGGCCTGCGCGACAGCGAGGAGCGCTACCGCTCGATGATCGGCGCGCTCGACGAGGGCATCATCCTCGTCGACGCCGAGCGCCGCGTCTTCGCGACCAACGTAAGCGCCGAGCGCATCCTGGGCGTGCCGCCGGGCGAGATGGTGGGCACCGCGGCGGAGCGGCCTTTCCCCGAGGCCCTGTTCGACGACGGGAAGCCAGTGGGCGAGGCGCTGCCGTTCCTCGAGACCCTGCGCTCGGGCGAGCCGCGCCAAAACGTCGTATTCCGAATCACGCGCACCGACGGACAGGCCGTGTGGATCTCGATGAACTCGCAGCCCCTCGTGCGGTTCGACGGAAAAGAGGCGTACGCGGCCATGGCTTCGTTCACCGACATCACGGCGCGCCGCGCCGCCGAAGAGTCGCTGCTCTCGGCGCACGCCGAGCTCGAATCGCGGGTCGACAAGCGCACGAGCCAGCTCACGGAGGCGAACGTGCGCCTGCAGTCCGAGATCGAGGAGCGCGAGCGCGCCCAGCGCGAGCTGCGCCTCGCCAAGGAGCTCGCCGACACCGCCAACCAGGCCAAGAGCGCCTTCCTCGCCAACATGAGCCACGAGCTCCGCACGCCGCTCAACGCCGTCATCGGTTTCTCCGAACTGCTCGAGCAGGAGATCTTCGGCGACCTCAACGACAAGCAGACCGCCTACGTCGGCAACGTGCTCGTCTCGGGACGTCACCTCTTGCAGCTCGTCAACGACATCCTCGACATCTCGAAGGTCGAGGCGGGGCGCATGGACCTCGCCTACGAGCTCACACCCATCGGCAGCATCGTCGACGTCGTGCGCGGCGTTATCCAGGCTGTGGCGACGAAGAAGGGCATCAACCTTGAGGTCTCTGTGCACGACAACCTGCCGGACGTGCAAGTCGACCCGGGGCGCATCAAGCAGGTCCTCTACAACCTCATCTCGAACGCCATCAAGTTCACGCCTCGCGGTGGCTTCGTGCGCCTCTCGGCTCAGGCCGACGGCGAGCACCTCATCGTGAAGGTCGCCGACACGGGCGTCGGCATCGCGCGCGAAAACCTCGGCCGGTTGTTCCGTGAGTTCGAGCAACTCCCGCAACCGGGCGGTATGCGCCCCGAGGGCACGGGTCTCGGCCTCGCGCTCACGAAGCGCCTCGTCGAGCTCCACGGCGGCAAGGTCGAGGTCGAGAGCGAGCTCGGCAAGGGGTCCACGTTCTCGGTCTACCTCCGTCTGCGCTCGGCCGACGAATCGGGGGCCATCCGCGACGGGGACAACATGGCGGTGGGCATGTAGCCCGCGCATGAGACCCGCCTTCGGGGTGCATCGCTCGTTCGCCCCGGCGGGCTCGCGTCTGGCCTCCGGGGTGCACCGCTCGCTCGCCTGCGGGGTCGCATCGGGCCTCGGGACATCCGGCAGCCGCGGATCGAGCGTCGCGACAAGATGTCCGGAGGCTCGAGGCGAGTGCGTAGTGCGAGCGAGCTAGCCAAAGCTCGCGTGGTAGCCGGGGTCCTCGATGGCGCGGCAGGCCTGGGTTGCTGAGAGGGGGTTGGCGGTGTCGAGCATGACCGCCAGCTCCGCAGTCGCGCGGGCCCCTATGCTGCCTTCGTAGGCACCAGCGTGGGGCCCATGGATGACGCCGGAGGGGTGGTGCGAGATGCTGCCGGGGCCGACGCCGCGGCGCGAGGTGAAGTCGCCGCTGCAGTAGAAGATGAACTCGTCGCAGCCGACGGAGGAGTGGGGGTAAGGGCAGGGGATGGCGTCGGGGTGGAAGTCGAGCGGGCGGGGCACGAAGCTGCAGATGAGGGCGCCGCGCGCCGCGAAGGTGCCGTGCACCGTGGGCGGCAGATGTACGAGGCCGACGCGGGGCGCGAAGCGCAGGATGGGAAAGGCCCACGGGTAGACGGCGCCGTCCCATCCGACGACATCGAGCGGCGTGTGGTCGAAGTGGAAGCCGTGGAAGGCGCCGCCGCGCTTGACGACGAGGTCGCGCAGGTCTTCGTCGCGCGGTCCGGCGAAGCTGGGCCGCCGGAAGTCGCGGTGCGTGTACGGCGCGTCCATGCGGAGCTGGCCGACCTCGTTGCGCCACTGCCCGAGCAAGCCCAACCCCGACGTGCATTCGATCGAGAGCCAGTGTTGCGCGACCGCCTCGGGAATGAAGCGGTGGAGCAAGCCCTTGGGCACGAAGACGTAGTCGCTCTTCTCGAAGACGACGTCGCCGAGAGGCGTGCGCAGCGTGCCGCCGCCCTCGAGGACGAAGAACAGCTCGTCGCCGTCGCCGTTGGCGATGTACACGGGATCGGGCGCGTCAGGATGGAGGATCCCGAGCACGACGTCGTCGTTGAAGAGGAGCGGCACGCGCGCGTCGACGGGCGCGCCGCCCCGCGGCTGTAGGTCTTGCGACCGATAATGGCGGCGGGCCAGCCTGCGCGTGTCGGCGTCGGACGGCTGGGGCACCTCCCAGCCGTGCGCGGCGTCGGCGAGCGCCACCGTGTGCGGGCGCTGCTCGTGATAGAGGATCGTAAAGGCGCCCTCGAACCCCTCGCGCGTGAGGCACTCCTCGTGGCGCAGCCGCCCCGCGGCGTCCCGCAGCGCCGTGTGTGGCTTGTCGGGGACAGTCCCGGCCGTCATGCGATCGAGCATGGGTTCTCCTACATGTCTTCTACATGCGCGGCAGGCGCACCGGAGGTGGGACCGCAGTCGGAGGGCTCGTGCCTCTCGTGGCGCGCTGCTCGCGTTCGATGGCCTCGAAGAGCGCGCGGAAGTTGCCGGCGCCGAAGCCCTCGTCGCCCTTGCGCTGGATGATCTCGAAGAAGAACGGACCCGCCTCGGGATCGTGGTGCAGTCCGGCCGCCTCCTTGAGAAAGATCTGCAAGAGGTACTTCCCCGGCGCCTCACCGTCGACGAGGATCTCGAGCTCGCGGAGCACGGCTAGGTCCTCGTCGAGCGCGCCGATCGTCAGCGCGCGTAGCCGCTCGGGCAGCACGTCGTAATAGGTGCTGGGCGTCGGCATGAACTCGACGCCATGCGCGCGCAGGCCGCGCACAGCGCTCACGATGTCGGGAACGGACAGCGCCGAGTGCTGAACGCCGTCGCCCCGGTTGTCCTCAGCGAAGAGGTTGATCTGAGAATCCTTGAAGAAGGGGCGGAACGGCTCGTTGTTGGCGAACTTCAGGCCCGAGGCCCGATCCCACATGACGATCGACTTCAGCCCCGAGCCGTGCGCCCTCTGGCTGCCCGGGCTCGGCCCCGCTACGTCGTTGGTGTGGAAGGCGATCTCCCAGAACGTCTCGAAGCCGAGGACGTGTTCCATCCAGAGCAGCGCCGGCTTCATGGTCTGGAAGTTGGCCGTGACGTGGTCGATGCGCTCGAACCCGAAGCGGTTCGTGGCCGCCGGCCGCGCCGGGTTGGCAACGAAGCCCGGGAAGAGCGACCGGTAGCCGCGCCGCTCGACGAAGCGGAAGGTCGTGTCGCCGAAGGGCGTGGTTATCGACATCATCTTGAGCGTTCCGCCGTCGTCCTCGAAGCGCTGCACGTCGGTGATGAAGGTCGCGCCGCGCTCGTCAAGCAAGCGGAAGGTCTGATCGATGTCGTCGATGGCGAGCACGAGCGTGCCCACGCCTTCCGGGTGCTTGCGCAGGTACCGCCAGGCACGCCCGCCCTCGCCGTGCGGCTCGTGGATGACGAAGGTGGCGTCACCCGCGCCGAAGGCCGCCGAACGCTGGCGCCCCGCGCGCTCGAGCTCGGGCCCGCTGCCCCCCAGCTCGGCGAAGTCGAGCTTGTCGACGAAGAACCGCCGCGTGCGCTCGAGGTCGTGGACGTAATAGTGCAGCGCGTCCAGTTTCCGGATGCCGAGTGAGGTCAGCGCGGCCACGCCTCTATTTTACTCTACGGGCTTCGGCGCGTCCGGTTGCGCGTCGGCGTGCGCGGTCTGGAAGGCGGGCAGGGTGGCGCAGGTGGCATCGACGCGCGCCAGGGTCGGGTAGGGCGCGAGATCGATGCCGAAGCGGCGGGCAGCGTAGAGCTGCGGCACGAGGTAGACGTCCGCGATCGTCACGGCCTCGCCCACGAGAAAGGTCCCCGCCGTCTCGTGCGCAGCGCGCTCGAGCACGGCGAGCCCGCGCGAGACGAAGTACTCGAGCCAGGCCCGCCGATCCACGCCGAGCTCCTGGACCTTCTTCGTCGTCGCGAGGTTCTGGAAGGGCTGGATGCCGGAGTTCACGATCTCGGCGAGCTGGCGCGCGATGGCGCGGGCCCAGGGCTCGGAAGGCAAGAGCGGCGGGGTCGGGTAGCGCTCCTCGAGGAACTCGATGATCGCCATCGACTGGGTGATGCGGCGCGGGGGTCCAGGCTCGTCGAGCTCGAGCACGGGGATCTGCTCGGCCAGGTTGAGGCCGCGGAAATCGTCGGTGTGTTGCTGCCCCGCGCCGAGGTCGAGGGTCACGATGTCATGCGGGACGCCCTTCCAGGCCAGGGCGATCCGGACCCGCCAGGGCGAGTTGCTGCGCCAGAACGTGTACAGCGTCACGGCGCCTCGACGACCTTCTGCTCGATGCGCCCGAAGAGGCTCGTTCCCGCAGCGTCGAGCATCTCGATTGCGATCGTGTCGCCGGGCTTCATGAACGGCGTCTTGGCGCGCCCGAGCTCGATCATCTCGATGGCTCGGCGTTCGGCGAGGCACGAGATACCCCGCGCGCGGTCGGCGTTCGAGACCGTGCCGCTGCCGAGGATCGTCCCCGCGCAGTAGGCGCGCGTGCGCGTCATGTGCGCCACGAGATCGTGGAAGGAGAAGTGCATCTCGGGCCCCGCCTCGGGGTCTCCTACGAGCGCGCCGTTGTAGGTCGAGCGGAGGCGCAGGTGCACACGGCCGTCGCGCCACGCGCCGCCCAGTTCGTCGGGCGTCACGGCGAAAGGCGAGAAGGCCGTGGCCGGCTTCGACGAGAAGAACCCGAAGCCCTTGGCGAGCTCGGCCGGCACGAGGTTCCGCAGCGTGACGTCGTTCGCGAGCATGAGGAGGCGCACGTGACGTTCGGCGTCCTCGGCGCGCGTGTCCGCGGGCGTGTCGCCGAGGACGACGCAGACCTCGGCCTCGAAGTCGAGCCCGAGCCCGACGTCGCCGCCCGGCAGCGGGATGTCGTCGCGCGGCCCGAGCAGCACGCCCGACCCGCCCTGGTAAAGGAGCGGGTCCGTCTCCAGCGTATCGGGCGGAGCCGACCCGCGCGCCTTGCGAACGAGCCGCACGTGGTTGAGGTAAGCGGAGGCGTCGATCCACTCGTAGGCGCGCGGCAGCGGACAGGCGAGGGCGCGCGCGTCCAGGGGCTCGCCAGCGTCGCGCTGCGCCTCGTCGGCCGCTTCCAAGCGCGTCGCGAGCGCCGCGAGCGCCGGCGCGGCGCGCCCCCAGTCGTCCAGCGCCGCTTGCAGCGTGGGCGCGACGCCGGCCGCGCGCGTGAAGGCCGTCCCGTCCCGCCGCACGACGACGAGCATCCCATCCCTGCCTCCGTCCCGCAGCGTCGCCAGCTTCACGGGAGCAGTGTAGTAAGCTCCGGGCCGATGGCCAAGGATCCGCAGGCGCCCACAGGGAACGTCGACGCCGATGCCGCCAAGCTCGCCGAGATTCGCACCCAAATCGACGCCGCCGACGACGAGATCCTCCGCCTCCTCAACCAGCGCGCCGGCTTGGTCGCGACCGTCGCCGACCTCAAGTCGGCCCTCCAGGTGCCCTTCTACGTGCCCTCGCGCGAGCGCCAGATTGCCGAGCGCCTCTCCGCCGCGAACCCGGGCCCGTTCCCCACCGAATCGATCCGGTCTGTCTTCCAAGAGATCTTCAGCGCGTGCCTCAGCCTCGAGAAGAAGGTCCGCGTCGCCTACCTCGGCCCCGAGGGGACGTTCTCGCACCAGGCTGTCAAGCGGCAGTTCGGCCTGTCGGCGCGCGCGACGCCCATGGGCACGATCCCGGCCGTCTTCGAGGAGGTCGAGCGAGGCAACGCCGACTTCGGCGTCGTCCCCGTCGAGAACACGACCGAGGGCATCATGCACCACACCCTCGACAGCTTCATGGACAGCGGCCTCAAGGTCAGCGCCGAGATCACGCTCGAGGTCACGATGTGCCTGCTGGCGCGCGCGGGCATCGATCTGCCACAGATCGAGCGCGTCTACTCGATCCCGATCGCGCTCGGCCAGTGCCGCCGCTGGCTCGCGACCAACCTGCCGCGCGCGACGCTCGTCGAGGCGCGCTCGACAGCCGACGCCGCCCGCCAGGCCCACGACGACGCGCGCGGCGCGGCCGTCGCCTCCGAGCTCGCGGCCAAGCTCTACGACCTGCAGGTCGTCCGGCGCAAGATCGAGGATCTCTCCCACAACATGACGCGCTTCCTGCTGCTCGGGCGGCATCAAGCCGAGCCCACGGGTCGCGACAAGACCTCCGTGCTGCTCGTGACGCGCGACGAGCCCGGCATCCTCTTCCGCACGCTGGGCGCGTTCGCGCAGCGTGGCCTCAACATGACGAAGATCGAGAGCCGTCCGTCGCGTCGCGCGCCCTGGGAGTACGTCTTCTTCGTCGACGTCGACGGGCACGAGCGCGACGCGGGCGTCGCGGCGGCGCTCGCCGAAGTGCGCGCCGCGTGTGAATCCGTGAAAGTGCTCGGCTCGTACCCCAAGGCCGATGGCGCGACCCCTCCGCCTCCGCACCCGACGTAGGGATCCGACGGAGCGCGGCAAGTCGGCGCCTGGCGCGGTTCCGCACGTTTACGACGCGGCCACACGAACATCGCAAGGCCACGCCTGGCGCGGCCCTGGACCGATAGAGGCCGTTTTCCCGAACGCTGTTGCGGGGTTTGCAACAGGACATTCCCTCAAGGGGGCCAAGGCCGAGGCCGATGTTCACCGCTAGCAATGCCCAAGAAGGTCCTCCTCGTCGACGACGATCCGTCGATCCACGCGGGTCTCTTGCGGCTCATCAAGGCGATGGGCTGCGAGGCGATTACGGCGGCGACGGGCGCAGAGGCCATCGCGCGCATCAAGTCGCAGGCGTTCGACCTTTGCATCACCGACTTGCAGCTCGCCGACGGTGACGGCCGCGGCGTCGTTCGGGAGGCGCGCGCCGTGCGCCCGCCCGTCTCGGTCGTCGCGCTGACGGCGCACGGCACCGTCAGTGATGCCGTCGACGCGCTCCGCATCGGCGCCTCGGATGTCCTCGGCAAGCCCTTCCACATCACGGCGCTCGAGCAGTTGGTGGCGCGCCTCCTCGCGTCCGAGCCGTCGCGTACCGGCCAGGCGCGGCCCACCCCCGGCGTCGCCGTCATCGGCGACCACCCAGCCATGCGCCTCGTCCTCGATCGCGTCGACCAGATCGCCGACACCGACGCGAGCGTGCTCATCCGCGGGGAAACCGGCACGGGCAAGGAGGTCGTCGCGCGCCTCCTCCACGGCGCGAGCCAGCGCCGCGCGGGGCCGTTCGTCGCTGTCAACGTCTCGGCCATCCCCGAGCCGCTCGCCGAGAGCGAGCTGTTCGGGCACGTGCGCGGCGCTTTCACGGGCGCCGACAAGTCGCGCACGGGCCGCTTCGCGGCCGCCGACGGGGGCACGCTGTTCCTCGACGAGATCGGCGAGATGCCCCGCGGTTTGCAGGTCAAGCTCCTGCGCGCGCTCCAGGAGCGCGAGGTGACGCCCGTGGGCGGCTCGGAGGCCGTCGCCGTCGACGTCCGGGTCGTCGCCGCGACCCACCGCGACCTCGAGGGCATGATCGAAGAGGGCACGTTCCGCGAGGATCTCTTCTACCGCCTCGACGTCGTGCCCATCGAGATCCCGCCGCTGCGCGAGCGCCGGCAGGACATCCCGGCCCTCGCCGACCACTTTCGGGTCGACGTCAACGCGCGCGAGGGGCGGACCGTGCCCGGGTTCGCGCTGGACGTCATCCAGCGCCTCGGCGCCTACGACTGGCCCGGGAACGTCCGCGAGCTCGAGAACCTCGTCGAGCGGCTCGTCGTCGTCGCGGGCCACCGCATGGTCGTCATGGACGACCTGCCGTCGCATTTGCGCATGTCCGTCATCGATCTCGAGAACGCGACGCTCGATCTGCCGCAAAGCGGGGTGGACCTGCGCATCTTCCTCACACAGCTCGAGGAGCGCCTCATCGCGCAGGCGCTCGAGCGCACAGGCGGCAACAAGAACCGCGCCGCCGAGCTGCTCGGCATGAACCGCACGACGCTCGTCGAAAAGTTGCGAAGGAGAAACGTGGCCTGATACTGGGAACCCAAAAGCGCCGCTGACGTCGATGTCGCCGGACGTCGTCGCAAGAGGCCCATGTCGGGAAGCTGGCGACCGTCACTGGAATGACGGCGTCACGAACCCACGACCGCCAATCCGATGACGGCCGCGACGCGACACGCGCGCGAAAGCCATGCGCGGCGGGCCAGTTGACACGCCATGAACGTGGCACGCCTCCTGCTCTAGGGAGTAGGCATGGCGACTATCAAAGTGAAGAAGGCCGGCAAGGTCTCGAAGAACTCCTCCTCCTCCTCGAAGAAGACGGATCTCGTCGCGCGTCGCAACGAGTACGCGGCTAAGTTCTTCCCCTACATTGAGAAGGTCGCCCGCCGGCTCGCGCGCCGGCTGCCGGCGCACGTCGAGATCGACGACCTGATCTCGTCGGGCGTCATCGGCCTCATGGAGGCCGCCGAGCGCTTCGACCCGAACCGCGTCGACAGGTTCGAGGCCTTCGCGGAGTTCCGCATTCGCGGCGCCATGCTCGACGACCTGCGCTCGCGCGACACGCTGTCGCGCGACATGCGTCGCCTCTCGAACGAGCTGCGCGACGCCACGCGCCGCCTCGAGGCCCAGCTCGGCCGCACGCCCGATCACGAGGAGATCGCCAAGCGCCTGGGCGTGGGCGTCGAGGAGCTCTACGCGCGCCAGCAGAAGCTCTCGGGCTCGTCCGTGGTCGGCATCGACGACGCGGGCCCCGACCTGCTCGAGCGCACGGGCGACCAGTCGGCGGCGGATCCGTTCGAAGCCGCATCGCGCCGCGAGCTGCTCGGCCGCCTCGTCGGCGGCATCGGCGATCTGCCCGAGAAGATGCAGCAGGTTCTGTCGCTCTACTACTGCGACAATCTCAACCTCAAGGAGATCGGGACGGTCCTCGGCGTCACAGAGTCCCGCGTCTGCCAGATCCACGGCGAAGCCACGCGCCGCCTCCGGGACACCTTGGGTGAGCTTGCTGTCGAGGCCGCGGCCTAGCACGGAAGGCCCGTGGCTGCGATATAAGATGCGGTAATTATTATAGTATTTCTGTGGTGAAAACTTTCGCTCAAGGTTGGGTTCAGCTAGGCCGATTGGTGTAGGCATGAGCAACACCACCCGGCACATCCCCCAACGTCGGCCGCCCGTGCCGGCCCAGCGCGCATCGGCTCCCCGCGCGCCGCAGTCGGTCCAAGGCGTGAACAAGGTGGACACGCTTCGCCGCCTCGTCGCCGCTGGTCAGTATCAAGTCAGCCCCAAGTATCTGGCGATGAAGATCTTCAAGGCCTCCGGTCTGGAGTAGGTTCGACGCCGGGCCGTCTTAGTCCTCCGGCTCGGCGAGCTCGACGCGGTTGCGGCCGTTGGCCTTGGCGCGATACATCGCCGAGTCGGCCAAGCGCAGGAACGTGCTCTCGCGGCGGCGCGCCGTGCCGCCGGGCGCGAGATGATCGCGATACGAGGCCACCCCGAGCGAGGCCGTGATGCGCGGCAGGACCGTTGCGCCGTGCTCACCCTCGACCCCCGGCTCGAAGAACACGGCTTCGGCGATGGCTTCACGCAGGGCCTCGGCGGTCTCCCGGGCGCGCTCGAGGTTCGCGCCCGGGAGGATCACGACGAACTCGTCACCGCCGTAGCGCGCGAGGAGCGCCGCGGCGGGCGCCTTGCCCGCGAGCACCTGCGCGACCTTCTGTAGGGTCCAGCTCCCCGCGAGGTGGCCGAAGCGATCGTTGACCTCCTTAAAGCGGTCGAGGTCGAGGAAGGCCATCGCGAGATCCGTGCCCTCGCGGTCGGCGCGTGCGATCTCCTCCTCGAGGCGCGTGTGGAAGTAGCGGCTGTTGGCGAGGCCCGTGAGGTCGTCGACACGCGCGAGGGCGCGCGCGCGGATGGCGTCGAGCGCGTTCTGGATCGACGACGACATATAGGCGGCGAAGATACGCAGCAGCTCCTTGTCGCGCGGCGAATAGGGACCGCCCATGCGGCGGTTCGCCAATACGAGCATGCCGCAGATCGACTCGCCGACGACGATTGGCACGCCCACGACGGAGCGCAACGGCGTGCCCTCGGGCGCCGTCTCGAGGATGGGATCGTCAGGATCGAGGTGATCGGTCTGCGCGGGCCGCCCGGCCCCATAGACGCGGCCCGCGAAGCCCTTGTCGCTGGGGATGCGGCGGCCGATCGATTGCTGCGAGCCGGGGCCGAATGACGCGATGAACGTCAGGCGCGGCGCGGGCGAGCCCGCGAGCTTGGCGCGCGGGTCGTCGAGCAGAATGCCGCCCGACTCGGACGGCACGAAGTCGTTGGCGCGCTCGAGGATCTCGCGCAGCGCCGCGTCGAGGCGGACGTCCCAATGCTCGGTGTCTTGGTCGCGCCGCGCGCGCACGAAGAAGCGCGCTATCTCCTCGGGCGAGAGCGTCACGATCGGCCCTGGCGGGATCACGGGCGTGGGAACCGAGAGCTCCTCCGTGCGCACCCTCTGCGGCACCGCCAGGTTCCGCGTTGATGAATCTTGGTCAGCCACCAGCGCTGATGTTATCGCAGTCGGGCCCGAGCGCGCTAAACTACATCCGCGGCCTCGGGATCGAAGGTCGTGCGGTACGCCGCGCGGAGTCGCACGCGGCGCTCGAGGTCCCGGATGACGATGTCGGCGACGTCGAGGTCGTAGAGCTCGTGGATCGAGTGGATGCCCCCCGGCGTGAAGACGTTGAGCTCGAGGAGCTTGTCGCCTACGATGTCGACGCCCACGAAGTGCAGGCCGTCGGCGAGGAGCTTGGGTCGCAAGATGTCGCAGATGCGCGCCTCGACGGGGCCGAAGTCGCATTTGCCGCGCGCGGGCACGCCGGCGCGCACGCCGCCCGGCCCGAGCGCGGGGCGGCGGCGGTAGATCGCGACGCGGTCGCCCGCGCGGATGGGTTCGGCGTTGAGCAGCAGCAGACGCTTCTCGCCTTGCTCGCTCTCGGGCAGGTACTCCTGAGCGACCGCATAGCCGTCCTTCGTAACGGTCGTGATGATCTGGTTGAGGTTCGAGATCTGTCGGCGACGGACATAGAAGACGTGCTCGTCGCCGCGCGGCGCGAGCGGCTTGAGCACGGCAGGCGCGTCGAGCGCGCGCACGAAGTCGCGCAGGCGGCGCTTCGAGCGAGAGACGAGCGTGCGCGTGCGGACGTCGGGCGGGAAGTCGGCGAGGTACATGCGGCTGCCGGCGCGGCGCAGGCCCTCCGGGTCGTTGACGACCAGGGTGCCGCCCAGCTTGAGCCGCCAGCCGAAGTCGATGAGCGGGGCGCTCGGGTGCGCCACGCCCTCGCGCACGGGGTTGTAGCGCAGGAACACGACGTCGAACGTGCCGAGCGTGTCCTCCTCGACGACGGCCTCGTCGGAGGCGAGGGCGTGCGCGTAGTCGGCGGTCCGCGCGTAGGCGCCCGCGCGCACGCGCGCCGTCATCCCGAGCACGTTGTTGTCGTCGAGGAACGATAGATCGTCGACGGAAACGAAGCGCACATCGTGGCCGCGCCGGTGCGCGGCCAGTGCCAGGTGGATCGTCGCGAAGGTCGGCTGTTGTTCACGGGCCGAGGCGACGACGAAGCAGACCCGCATCGCTACGCCTTCGTCGAGGTCGCCGCGAACGCCTGGCGGTAGCGCCGCAGGATGTCCGTGAGGCGATCGAGCGGCAGCGCGGGCGCGACGTGCCCCGTGGGCCCCCGCATCTCGTCGGCCATGCACAGCGCGTTGACGATCGCCTCCTCGGTGCACTCGACAACGGCCTCGTAGAGCGGGTCGCAGGCCTCATCGAGCAGCACGTCAAGCGTCGCCGTCATGCGCGTCGCGGCGCGCGGCACGATGTTGGCCGTCGAGAACGCAACGACGATCTCGCCCGAGCCGTGCGCCGCGAACGAGCCGATGCGCCCGATGCCGAGCGCGGCGCGCTTGCAGACGCGCACGAGCTGCGGCGAGAGCAGAGGCGCGTCAGTCGCGACGATCGTGATGATCGAGCCGGCGTTGCGCTCGCGGCGCGGCTCTGCGAAGAGCGGCTCGAGCACCTCGCCGAGGGGCGCGCCGTCGACGCGCAGCGAGCGCATGACGCCGAAGTTCGACTGCACGAGGAGGCCAACAGTGTGAACGGTCCCTTCTATCGTGACGCGCCGGGAGGATGTCCCGATGCCGGCCTTGAAGTCGCACGTGATGAGGCCGGTGCCCGCTCCCACAGAGCCTTCGGCCACCGGGCCGCTCGCGGCCTGATCGATGGCCCTATACACGTGCTCCGAGCGCACGTGCCGCCCGACGGCGTCGTTGAGCCACGAGTCGTCGCACTCGCCGACGAGCGGGATGACGACGTCCTCCTCGTTGCCGATCTTCGGCCACTTCTTCGTCATCCACTTGACGACGGCGTCGGACACCTTCCCGACGGACATCGTGTTGGTGAGGAGGATAGGCGTCTCGAGCAGCCCCCACTCCTGGACCTGCGTGAGGCCTGAGACCTCGCCCGCGCCGTTGAGCACGAAGCTGCCCGCGACGGCGCGCTGGCCGAAGATGTCGGCGTTGGGCAGGACGGCCGTGACGCCCGTGCGCACGGGCCCGTGGCCGACGTCGAGCGGCCCCTCGCCCTCGATCAACGTCGCGTGGCCGACTCGCACGCCCCCGACGTCGGTGATGGCGTTCCAGGGCCCAATCGGGAACCGACCGATCGAGAATCCGAGATCGCGCAGACGCGCCCTCATTCGGCGTCGCCCGCGGCCGGGACGACAGCGCCGAGGCGCGGCAGCTCCGTCTGGCGCGGGTCGACGGAGGGCCTGTCACCGGGACGTCCCTCGGTGCGGTCGCCCGCGCGCTCGGCGGCCTCGCGGGCCTCGCGTCGCTTGTCGCGCAGCCGCTTGAGGCCGCCCTCGAGGATGTCGCCGATGAGCGTGCGGTACTCGATCCCGGCGGCCGTCGCGATGAGGCAGAGGTCGGAGTACCCGGGCGTGAGCCCCGGGAGCGGGTTCACCTCGATGACGTAGAACTCGCCCTTGGGCGTGAGGCGCAGATCGACGCGCGCGACGTCGCGACAGTCGAGCGCCGCGAAGGTCTCGCGGCATACGCGCTCTATGGCCTTGAGCTCGGCGGGCGTCAGGTGCGCGGGGCACTCGTAGCGGACGTGCTTCTCCCACTCCTGCTTGATCTGGAAGTCGTACACGGGTCGCTGATTGCCTTTGTCCTTGAAGAGGATCTCCATGGGCGGCAGCACGCGCGGCCGCCTGTCGCCGAGGAGGCCCACCGTGAACTCGCGGCCGGGGACGTAGACCTCGATGAGCGCCGGCTGGCGGTAACGTTCGATGAGTTCGCGCACGACGGCGCGCAGGGCCTCTTCGTCGTCGACGACGGAGGCCGAGGCCGACACGCCCTTCGACGACCCCTCTTGGTTCGGTTTGACGATGAGCGGGAACTTCAGCTTGGGCGACAGGCGCTCGCGGCCGGTCTCCATGACCTGGAACTCGGCCGTGAGGATGCCGTGCTGCATGAGGACGCGCTTCGACAGCGCCTTGTCGAGCGCGATCGACAGCGTCGCGGCGTCCGAGCCCGTGTAAGGGATGCCCATGAGCTCGCACAGCGCGGGCACGGCCGCCTCGCGGTTGCGGCCCGCGACGCCCTCGGCGATGTTGAAGACGAGGTCGACGGGCTGCTGCATAAGCTGGCGCGGCAACTCGGCCGTCGCCTCGAACGGCAGCACCTGGTGGCCGTAGCTCTCGAGCGCGTCGCGGATGGCCTCGATCGTCTCGGGCGCGTCGTACTCGGCCTCGGCGTCGTTGCCGCTCTTCGAGTCGACGCGCTTGACGTTGAAGGTGAACCCGATGCGCAGCGGCTCGGCGGGCCGGCGGCGGCGCGCGCCCGGCTTGACGATGAGCCCCTGTCGCCGCGCCGCGCTCTCGACGATCGACAGCAGCGTCTCGTTGTAGCTGAGCGCCTCGCGCCCCGCGGCCGCGAACAGGCTCGCGCCATGCTCGAGCGAGGGCAGGGCGTTGACCTCGAGGAGATAGATGCGTCCGTCTTCACCCAGCCGGAAGTCGACGCGCCCGACGTCGCGGATGCCGAGCGTGCGGGTCGCCATCTTCGAGATCGCCTGCAGGCGCGAGATCACGTCTCGCGGCAAGTCGGGCGGGCAGCGCACGGAGACCTTGTTCGCCTCGGCCGACTTCAAGCGGTAGTCGTAGAGGTTGAAGCGGCTCTTCGCCGACGGGTCGACGAGGTAGTCGACCGGCAGGAGCACGCCCTCGTCGCCTCGGCCTTCGAGAAAAGGCACCGTTACGTCCGTACCGGCGATGAACTCTTCGACGAGCACGCCGTTCGGGTAGGCGCGCAGTGCGCGCGGCAGCGCCTCGGCGAGGGTCTTCGGGTCGCGCACGACGGCCTCGTCGCCGATGCCCTTCGACGAGCCTTCGTAGTTCGGCTTGACGATTACGGGCAGGGCGAGCCCGAGCGTGCCCGTATCCTTCAGGCGTCGATATTCTTCGGGCGTGAAGAGGCGTCCGCGGGGCGTGTCGATCCCCCGCTGCGACAACACAAGCTTCGTGAGCCACTTGTCGAGCGTCACGGTGAGCACGTAGGCGTCCGAGCCCGTGTACGGGAACCCCAGCTCCTCGAACAGCGCGGGGTAGAACGCCTCGCGCGTGCGGCCGCGGCGGCCCTCGGCGTTGTTGAAGATCAGATCGGGACCGAAGCTCTCGAGGCGCGCCGCGAGGTGGGACGCGGGCCCCGTGACCTCGATGGTCTCCACCTCGTGGCCGCCCGCGCGCAGGCCGAGCGCGATGGCCTGCACAGTCTCGGCGCTGTCGAACTCGGCCTCCTCCTCGCTGTCAGTGAGGCGCAGGTTGTGCGAAAAGGCGATACGCATGGGGGCCTGTGTGCTCGCTCAGCCTAACAGGATTCCGCCGCGGCCGCCGAGCGCTTCGGAGACCTTCTCGGCGAGCTTCTTCAGGTCCTCGCTGGGGCGCACGAGGTACGCGTCGACGCCCGTCGCGAAGGCCTCCTTGACCGAGTCGTACGAGGGATAGGCCGTGTAGAGCACGGAGGCGCAGTGCGGGAGCAAGCGCTGCGCGTGCTCGATGACGCGCAGCCCGGAAGTGCCGGGCAGGTGCCGGTCGGCGAGCACGAGGTCGAACGACTCGCGCTTGAGGAGCGCGAGCGCTTCGTCCCCGTCCTTGGCGGCCGTGACGTGGTGCCGCTTGCCGAGGTAATCGGCGATGAGCTGCCGCCGCGCGCCCTCGACCTCGACGACGAGCACGCGCCCGGCGCGATCATCGCCGCCCACCTTAGTGGCAATCGGCTTGGGCTTCGGTCGCGCGAGTTGCTCGTCGCGCCGTGAGAGCGCGCGCCGTATCCGAAAGCGGAGATCCTCGACGTCTCTGATGGGCTTTTCGATGTAGTCGTGCGCGCCGATGTCGAGCGCCTCAACGGCCGAATCGTACGACGTGTACCCCGTGATGAGCACGATCGCAGGCGGGGGCGTGAGCGTGCGCGCGGCGCGCAGCACGTCGAGCCCCGACGCGCCCGGGAGGTTCTTGTCGGTGAGGACGAGGTCGAAGCGCCGCTTGTGCATCAGATCAATGGCTTCCTCGGCGCTGGCCGCCGTCGTCACGCGGTAGCCGCCCCGCCGCAGCGCCTCGCGCAGCACGGTGAGAACGACGGCCTCGTCGTCGACGACCAGCACCTCGTGGCCCGTGGGCACGACGGGCGTGTGCGCGCGAGGCGCGGCCTCGGCGGCGATGAGGCTCACGTCGATGTCGCGGTGGGGCGCAGGCGTGCGGGTGCGCTCGTGCCCCGACAGGATGCCGTGACGCGCGAGGACCTCGACGATGCGCACGCCCAGCGCCTCGCCGTGCCGCCGCTGCGCGGCCGAGGCCGCGACGCGCCCCAATGTCGGCGTCGGGGTCGGCCCGGGCGTCGCGCCGGCCCCGGGCGCGCCAGGCATGGGCCCCCGCGGCAGGTAGGCGCGCGCACCACCGTAGAGCGCGGCGCGGAGGCGTTCCGTGGTGGGCGCGTCGTCGACGACGACGATCGCGGCGCCGGCCGCCCGGACGCGCGCTTCGGCGAGCCGCGCGTCGAGGCCGTCGCGCTCGCCGAACTCCACGACGACGGCGTCCGGCGTCCCGATATCCAATGGCGACCGCGATTGCGACTGCGCGCCCGCGGCGCGTCCGAGCTCTTCGTCACCGATCACGACGATCGAGGGCGCCTCCCGCGAGGCCACGAGGAGCTCCGCCAGCGCCGCGGCGAGGCCCGCGTCGATGGCGGCGAGCTCGGCGCGGATGCCCGCGAAGGCATTGAGCACGAGCTGGCCGCGCGTGCGCGACCGCCGGAATCCCACGAGGCGCTTGACGTAGGCGCGCAGCAGCGCCTCGACCTCGGGCAGCGGGCGCGGCAGGACGGCCGCAACCTCGCGTCCGAAGGCGTCGCCGCAGATCGCGGGATCGCTCTCGGCGATGAGCACGACATCCGTGAAGGGCCGCAGCTCGCGCGACGCGGCGAGCGGGTCGCGGTCCGTGCGTTGCTCGGGCACGTCGAGGACGGCGACATCGAAGGACTCGTCGGCCAGTCGCGCGAGCGCTTCGGAGATCGACTCGACCTCTTGAACGAACCCCTCGCCCGCGAGGGTGCTCGCGATGCGCTGGCGTTCGGAGGCATCGGCGAGGCCGACGAGGAACCGCTCCTGTCCCCCGCGCGCCGCGTTTCGCAGGACGTCGATCGGTAGACGCAGACCGTCGCTGCTAGGCATGGAACCGCCAGAGCATACCGCAAAAGACCTCGCGGCCGTCTCCTGGCTCCTGAGTATTCTGCGACGCGGGTGCATGCGGCGCCCGCGCGTGTGAAACTAGCGGTGACACGAAGGAGGCCATGCGCGAGCCGAGCCCGCCCGCCGACACGGGTGAAGAGATCTCCGAATGGGACGCCGCCACCGCGCCCCACGCGCTCGCCGCGCCCGCGCGTCGCGGCGGGCTGCGCGCGCTCGGCAAGCAGCTCGACGCCGTGCTGTCCCGCGCGCTCGAGCTCTTCGCGCGCCGCGCTCCTGCCGCGATCGGCGACGGTGCCGCCGAGGCCGCACCCCTGGTGCGCACGGGCGGCCCCATCGCGCGCTGGGGCTCCTTCCCGCGCGGCGTCCGTCTCGCCACCGCCGCGACCTCGACGGCGGCGGCCACGCTGGCCGCCTGGGGCGTGCTGGCCCTCGCGGGCAACGAGCTTGGGGTCGCCGCGGCAGCGGTGGCGGCAGGCGCCGCCCTCGGAACGGCGTCGGGCGCGATCGGCGTGAGGCTCGCCAATCGCTTGCACCGCCTCGTCGCGAGCCGGCGCCGCACGCGCATCTCGGAGCTGCGCGCGCTCCCCGATCGCCGCGCCGTCGCCGTGCGCGGGGTCGTCGTGGCGCGCCGTACGGCCTCGTCGGCGCTCGACGGACGGCAGGTCGTTTGGTCGCTCGTGCGCTTTCGCAAGAGCGCCTTCTTCGCGACTGACTTCTTCCACGAGGTGGCGTTCGATTTTCTGCTCGACGACGGCACCGACGAGCCAATCTGGGTCGAGGTCGAGGGCGGCATGCTCCTCGATCCGTTTCCGACCGCCGAGCGCGTCCAGTTCCAAAGCACGACCCTCCTCGAGATCGGCCATCCATTCCTCACGCGGCTGCGCCTCGACGATCGCGAGGTGCGCGGCGCCGAGCTCACGATCGCGCCCGGCGACGTCGTCGAGGTCGTGGGTCGGCTGTCGCGTCGCCTCGACCCGACGGCGCCGTCGGAGTCGACGCGCGAGCAGCCGCTCCGGCGCGTGTTGCGCTCGGGAACTCGCGTCCCCGTCATGGTCAAGCGCGTGCTCTCACCGGACCTCGAGCTCGCGCGCGTGCGACGCCTGCTGCCCAAGGGGCCGCCCAGCACCTCGCCCGGAGAGCCGCCCGTTCGAAAATTCTGAGCGGCCACAACGAAGTTGATCGGCATGGCGTGGGCGCTACGATCGGTGGGCATCTGCTGGCGTCGGGTTTGCACATCGCCAGGCTCAGGCTCTCGCCGCTAGGCGAAATCGACGGAAGGTTGCCACCATGACTCGGTATGTCGCAGCGTTCACCGTTCTTCTGATTCACACCGGCGCGGCGTCTGCGCAACAGGTCCCCAGCGAGCTGGGGCCCTTCGCGTGGGGACCTGGCACTCCCCCGCCAGCGACAGCCGAGCCCGCCCAGGGCGCGCCGGAGGCGGGTCCGCCCGCGGCCCCGGCGGGTTCACCCGCGCCGACGGCCGGTCCGCCCGCGCCCGCGGCGAGCCCTGCCCCGGCGGCGCCCCCGGCCGGTACGGCTCCGTCACAAGACTATCCGCCGGGTTACG
>DASZFV010000472.1:0-2296 GCA_035939455.1 Polyangia bacterium | reverse complement strand
CGCGCCCTCGCGCGCATCGACGCGCTGTCGGGCGGACAGCTCCAGCGGCTCATGATCGCGCGCGCGCTCGTGCACGAGCCGCGCGTGATCTTCCTCGACGAGCCGACCGTGGGGCTCGATCCGCAGGCGCGCCTCGCGCTGTGGGAGATCCTGCGCGGGCTGCACGCCGAGGGCCGCACAATCGTCATGACGACGCACTACATGGAGGAGGCCGAGAAGCTCTGCGCGCGCGTCGCCATCGTCGACCGCGGCAAGCTCCTCGCCTGCGACGCCCCCGAGGCACTCAAAAAGCAGGCGCCGGGCGGCACGCTCGTCGAGCTCACGCTCGATGGGGAGGCGGCCCCGGCGCGCGAGGCGGCGCGCGCCGTCGCGGGCGTGCTCGACGTCGTGAGCGACGGCGCCATGCTGCGCGTGTACCACCCGCAGGGCGGCGAGGCCGTGGCGCGCCTCATCGGAGTCGTGCAGGGCGCGGGGCGGCAGGTCACGAACATCCGCCTCGTGCCGCCCAACCTCGAGACGCTCTTCCTCTCGCTCACGGGAAGGAAGCTCGATTGATGGCGTCCGCGCGCGAGACGCCGACGCTGGGCGCGGGGCGCGTCTTCTGGGCGCTCCTCGCCCGCGACGTCGTCGTCGTGCGCCGCGAGCTCGTGTACTTTCTCATGCGCACGGCCATGCAGCCGCTCATGTTCGCCGTCGTCTTCGGCTACCTCCTGCCGAAGATGGGCTTCGTGCGGGCCGGCTACACCTCGGCGCTGCTGCCGGGCGTGCTGGCCGTCTCGCTCGCGCTCGCCGCCGTGCAGTCCGTCGCCCTGCCCATGGTCACCGACTTCGGTTTCTCGCGCGAGATCGAGGATCGCCTGCTCGCGCCCATCCCGAGCTGGCTCGTCGCGCTCGAGAAGGTCGTGTCGGGCACGTTGCAGGCGCTCATCGCGGCGCTGTTCGTGCTGCCGGTCGCGCGGCTCATCATGGGCCCCATCGCCGGCCTCTCGCTCGCTCACGTCGGCACGATCGTCCTCGTGACGGTCTTCGGCGCCGTCGCCTTCAGCATGATGGGCCTCTACCTCGGCTGCGTCGTGGCGGCGCAGCAGATCGGCTTGCTCTTCGGCATCGTCGTCGCGCCGATGATCATGTTCGGCTGCGCCTACTATCCGTGGCGCGGCCTCGACGCCGCGCCCGTCGTGAAGTACATCGTGCTCGCGAACCCGCTCACCTACATCTCAGAGGGCCTGCGCGGCGTGCTCGTCCCCGGGATGCCGCACATGCCGCTGCCGGCCGTGCTCGCCGCGCTGACGGTGATCACGCTCGTTTTCTGGCGCCTCGGGTTGCGCGCCTTCACGAAGCGCGCCGTGGGCTGATCAGATCGGCGGTCCCGTGCCGGGCGGGGGCTCGCTGCCCCAGATGAGGATGCCGTCGATGTACGCCGTGATCTTCGTCGACTCGATGGCCGCGCCCATAGCCGAGCAGTCGTACGAAAAATCGTCGGTCTGAACGATCGGCGAGAAATCCTTGTTGTGCAGGCGCAGCTGGATCTGGCCTGTCTCGAGCAGGGGGTCGAGCGCGAAGGCGCCCGGCTTGAACGCGATCTCGACGTACTCGTTCGCCTTGGGCTTGGGCGGCATCACGGCCACGAACTTCGGCCCGGGCGTGTCGGCCGACGTGACGATGTTCGTGCAGCCGAGGCTCGCGACGTCGCAATCGAGCTCCTGCTCCTTGCCGGCGTCGATCGTGTACCAGTAACGCAAGCTCAGGTCCGACAGCGCAAAGGAGAACGAGCCTTCGTTCGTGACGTCGAGGACGAAGCTGGCTTGCCCCGTGTCGTTGCTGCGGCAGGTGTACAGGACCTTGACCTTCGGCGCGCCGGCGTCGCCCCCGTCCATCGGACCCCCGTCGCCGGCCAGGCCCGCGGCCCCCGTCGCGTCGCCAGCGCCCGCCGCGCCGCCGCCGGCGTATCCCGCGGCCAGGCCGGGGCCGCCATCCTGGGACCGGTGTCGGTAATACTGATCGGCGCCCTGACACGCGCCGCAGGCCGCCCCCGCCAGCAGGCAGGCCGCGAGCGCAAGGCGGCGAGGACTGGTTGTCACCAAAGGCACGCGCCGATCCTAGACCGCTTTCGAGCTGATTTCGATCTTGCCCGCGTCTCACGGCGGCCTTCCGGTTCAGGGAGAGGCGCAGACTTCAGGCCGAATGACCCGTTTCGCGCGGGGGGGCGTCTCTTCCCAGGAGGGCGCCCATGATGAAGGTCTCGTCGGTTCGCTTGACGTCGGGTTTGCGTCGCGTCGCGTGGCTCGCCGCGGCG
>DASZFV010000471.1:0-6708 GCA_035939455.1 Polyangia bacterium | reverse complement strand
CGCGCGACAGCGTTTGGAGGCGGTCAGTGCGGCAGGTGCGCCAGGAACGCCAGCGTCGCGGTCGCGAGGAGCACGGGCAGCGCGAGCCACGAGAGCGCGTGCACGTGGGCGCTGACGCGTCCCGCCCCGCCGGAGACCCGTTGAGTCAGGTCACCCGAGGCCGCGCCCGTCGCGATAGCGAAGACGCGCGCGCCCGCTTCCGTGAAGCGCCTCGAGATCTCGGCCGTGCCTCGTGAGCGGCGCCGGCGGGGCGGCGTTGCGCTGGGAGCATCGGCGGCGAGCTGGTGCGCCAGAGTGCCGGAGAGCACGACCGAGGGCAACGGGTGCCTGTAGGGTCGCGGGAGGCCCGAGGGCGGCGCGCGATCGTCGGCCCCGGCGTCGTCCGCGTGGGGGGCGCGCAGCTCGCCGGTCGTGCGTGACGAGCCGAGGTCGACGTCGAGCGCGAGACGGGGCACGCCGTCGCGCGGCGCTGGATCGACGGCGATGCGCCGGATGACGCCGCGCCTGTTCAAGGTGCCGCGCGGCTTCGGCGCGCCCCGCGACGCGCCGTCGTCGGCGCCGTCGAGGACGAGGCCCACGTCGGCGTCGAGCCGCAGAAACGGTGGCAGCGCCGTGCTGACCCGCATCGTGCGCTCGCCCAGGACGGCCTCGCAGCGCAGATCGTGATCGAGGCCGCCCACGCGTAGCTTGATCGGCTGCGCCTCGAGACGCCGGCTCGCGACGAGCCGCTCAATGACGAGCCTGTCCGCCTCGCGCAGGTTCATGAACGCGATGGCGATGCCGACGGCGCGCGGGAGCGCCACGAGCCGCACGACGCGGCCGCGCAACCGGCGGGGCCCGCCCGGCAAGAGCACCGTGCAGACGAGCTCGGTGCCGATCTCGCAGAGCTCGCCGCACGTGACGTACATGCCCGCGGGGCCGAGATCGACGGAGCGGCCGAAGAGGCGGCCCGCGCCGTCGACGCGGGCGAGGCACACGGCCTCGTCATACGGAATCCGAGGCGAGACACGACGGGCGTGCTTCATTTTGCGCCGACCTCCCGCGACGATTGTCCCACGTCGGGATCGCGGCGGCGCGCTTCACGACGTCGCCGACGTCATTTTCGGGGGATTTCGCCCGACATGTCGGGCTGGGTCTCCTGTACCATGACCCGGCCATGGCTGACGCCCCAGACGAGACGACGCACAACGCAGCGCCCACGCTGGAGAAACCAAAGGCGGCGGCCCAGGGCGCGAGCGCCTATCTGGTCGTGATCGCCGGGCCGAGCTTCGGGGAGATGTACAAGCTCAAGGGCGACAGGGTCGTGCTCGGCCGCGGGAACACGACGGATGTCCGCATCGTCGACGACGGTGTCTCGCGCGAGCACGCGGCCGTCCAGCGCGAGGGCGGCAAGATCGTGCTCGTCGACCTGGGGTCGACGAACGGGACGTTCTGCAACGGCGTGCGCGTGCCGCGCCAGGAGCTCGCCGACGGCGACAAGATCTCGATCGGCGCGGCGACGATCCTGAAGTTCACCTATCAGGATCATCTCGACGAGCACTACCAGAAGCAGCTCTTCGAGTCGGCGCTGCGCGACGGTCTCACGAACACCTTCAACCGGCGCTACTTCCTCGATCGCCTGCATGGGGAGCTTCGCTTCGCGGTTCGGCACGACAAGCCCATCGCCCTCCTCTTCATCGACATCGATCACTTCAAGAAGATCAACGACACCTACGGTCACCAGGCGGGCGATCAGGTCCTCGCGGGCGTCGCGCGCGTCATGATGACGACGATCCGCGCCGAGGACGTCCTCGCGCGTTACGGCGGCGAGGAGTTCGCCGTCATCTGCCGCGAGATCGAGCTCGGGGGCGCCGAGACCCTCGCCAAGCGACTGGTCGCGGCGGTCGCGGGGAGGCCGTTCGAGTTCGGCGGCCAGCAGATCCCCGTGACGATCAGCGTCGGGGCGGCCGTCGACCACGGCAAGAGTGAGGCCCAGGCCCTCATCGCCGCCGCGGACGCCGCGATGTACGAGGCCAAGCGGACTGGCCGCAACCGGGTGTGCCTGCACAAGGTCACCCCGGCCTGACGCCGCTCGCAGTTCTTCGCGTCCGCGCCCGCGGGTTGATATGGTGGGCGCGTCGATGATTGAACGATCGGGCATCGCCCGGCAGTTTCTCGGTCGGAGGACGCCGCGCGTCCTCGTGCCAGTGGCCCTTGCGGCATTGGCCGCGGCGGCATTTGTCGTCGCGTCGTGCCGGGGCTCGTCGGGCCTCACGGGCGCGGCCGGCTCGGCCACGCACGCGGGCGACTCGCGCGGCCAGGGCGGGCCCGTGGGCTCGGGGCCGGTCTCGGCCGAGATCGCGCCCGGCGGCGCGGGGACGCCGGCGGCGGCTCCGGGCGCCGTCGGCCAGGTGGCGGCGCCGCCCCCGCGCGTGCTCGTGGTCGAGGGCGGCCATGAACGCTGGATGGAGCCCCAGGCCGCCGCCGCGGCCGGCTACACGATCGTCGATCTCTCCGACGACTGGACGCCCTACATCTTCGCGCCGCAGAACGGTCCCGACGGCCAGCCGCTGTCGAACCGCTACCGACGCATCTTCATCGGCCTCGCCAACGACCAGCTCGACGAGGACGGCGAGCCCCTGCCGCCGGGCGAGAAGAACTATCTGGAGCTCTACGGGATCTTTCCGTCGTTGTCCGTGCTGCGCGCGCGCTTCCTCGCCGACGAGCAACACCCCTGCCACGACGAAGAGAGCGCCGACGCGCTCGAGGCCGCCGAGACCGTGACCTACGTCGCGCCCACCGAGGTCGCCAAGGACGCGCGCCGTCTCGCCAAGATCCGCGAGGAGCTCGAGAAGGCGCGCCGCGCCGCCAAGGCGCCCACGCTCGAGGCGCTCGCGGCCGCGCAGCCGGCCTTCGCGCCCAAGGTCAAGCTCGTCGAGAAGCGCGCCGCCGAGAAGCCCGCCATGGCGGCCGTCGAGCGGCGCCTGACCTGCGAAGGCTTGCTGGGCAACAAAAAGGACGGCAAGAAGGCCGACCAGACGCATCACGCGGTCGGCCTCTACGACGACGCGATGCGCATCGCCGTGCGGCGCTTCCAGCAGAAGCACATGATCTACGAGGCCAACTACCTGCGCCGCAAGACCGTCGAGGCGCTCGCGCGTCCGCTGCTCGACAACGACTACGACGGGTTTCGGCGCGCCATGCAGGAGCGCGTCGTGGCCGCGGCCTCGATCCTCGAGGACGGCTCGACCAAGGCCGGCAACCTCGTCGAGGACTTCACGAAGGTGGCGCTCGACGGCCTCGGCCTCGTCGACGCCGCCTCGACGCTGGCGTTCTTCAAGCGCCACCCCGCGGCCGAGCTCAAGACCTTGCGCGCCGGCGTGAAGCTGCCGCCGCGGCCCGCCTACTACGCCGACCAGATGGACCTCTCGATCGTGGTCGACCGCGGCGACATCTGGTACGACCTGCCGTTCGACGAGAAGGGCAACTTCCACTACCAGCCTCGGAAGAAGTACCCCTCGCTCACGGTCTACGCGAAAGTCGGAGGTCGGCTCACCGCTCTCGCGCGCTGGCGCACGACGATCGGCAGCTGGCGCGCAGAGCAGGCCAGCGACGGCTACGAGTACTACCGTTACAAGATGTCCGACGTCGGCCCGCGCGTCATCCGGCAGGTCGTCTCGGGACCGGTCTGGATCGCGCCGGCCTCCACGCCCATCCGCACGCTCGTCAAGCACAAGGCGGTCAACGGCAAGTGGATGAAGGTCGTGAACTACGACGAGCTCGGCCCGGGTTTCCTCTCGGCCTACGGCCTCATCGCCGGGTACTTCGTCGTGCCGGGGCAGAACGGTCGCCCCGACTTCGACAACGGCGTGCGCGCGCACGGGTCCTCGGACTATCTGTCGATCTACAGCGCGAACGGGTTTTCTCACGGCTGCCACCGTCTGCCCAATCACCTCGCGATCCGCATGTACTCGTTCATCTTGCAGCACCGGCAGAAGCGCGTCGTCGGCGACTCGCCCATGGGGTTTCAGCGCCAGTTCCTCTTCGAGGACATGGTCTACGAGATGCGGATTCCCTCGCGCGGCTACGTCTATGTGCTCGACCCGCCGCTGCCCGTCACGGTGCTCGAGGGCAACATCCTGGGGGATCAAAAGACGCCCATCATCGGGTACGTGCCGAAACCGGGCGTCGTCTATCCAGGGCCGCCTCCGCCCGCGCCCGACAGCCCCGAGGCCAAGGCGGGCGGCGGCGCCGCGCCAGCGGGAGCGGGGGGAGACGAATGACGCGCTCGTCTCGACGCTGGGGGTTCGTCTCGGCGCTGGCGCTCTTGGGCGTCTCCGCGATCGGGGGCGCTCAGGGCCCGGGTGCGTCCGCGCCCGTGGCGCCGGGTGCGCCGCCGCCGGGCGTCGCTGCGCCCGCCGCGCCCGCGCCCTTGCCCGCGACCGTGAAGATCACGATCACGTCGGTGCCCACGCAGAAGCGCGTCTTCGTCTACTGGGGCAAGAGGCGCCTCGGGCTGATCGCGCCGCACGAGCCGCTCATCTTGCAGCGTCCGCGCGACAGCGGGCCGCTCGACCTCATCATCCAGTGCGAGGGGTTCGTGCCGGTCCAGACGCGCGCGTACACGTTCGGCGACACGAAGCTCATCGTGAAGCTGACGCCGCTCGATCAGAAGAACACGCTGCTCGGGTACCGCGAGGAGGTGCCTCCGCCGGCGCCTCCACCGACGGGCGGCGATGGTGGCGTTCCGGCGCCTCCGCCCACGGCGGCGTTGCCTGCGGGCGTGGCGCCACCGCCGGGCGTTGCCGCGCCGCCGCCGGGCGCGGCGGCGCCGCCACCCGGTGTCGCGGCGCCACCCGCAGTTCGTGCGCCGCAGCCCGCGGCCAGACCCGACGCCGGCGCGCGTTGACGCTGCCTTCCCCAATCGGTTATCAAGGTACGACGAGCCGATGAAGAAGACGCGCGTGCTCGTCCTGTTCGACACGGATAGCGATCCTCCCGCGTCGCAGGATTACAAAAAGGAGCTCGAGGCCTCCGAGGAGGCCGAGTTCGACGTCGCGCGCGCCCTCATCGGCAAGGGCCACGAGGTTCGCTTCCTCGGCTTCAAGAGCGACCTCGATCAGCTCGCGCAGGGCCTGCGCGCCGCGCCCGCCGACGTCGTCTTCAATCTCACGGAGCGCTTTCGAGACCAGTCGGCGCTCGACTACACGGTCGCGGCCGTGCTCGAGATGTTGGGCATGTCGTACACGGGCGCGTCGTGCGAGGGCCTCATGCTGGCGCGCGACAAGGCCCTCACGAAGAAGGTGCTCGCCTACGAGGGCATCCGCATCCCGCACTTCATGGTGTGCAAGCAGGGCGCGACGCTGACGCGCCCCTCCGATCTGCGCTTTCCGCTCATCGTCAAGCCGCTCGACGAGGACGCGTCGGTCGGGATCGCGCAGGCGTCCGTCGTGCGCGACGACGACGCGCTGAAGGAGCGCGTGACCTTCATCCACGAGAAGTTCGACACCGATGCCATCGTCGAGGAGTTCATCGCGGGACGGGAACTCTACATCGGCGTGATGGGCGGCGACACGCCGGTCTCGTTCCCGCCCATCGAGATGGTGTTCGCCACCGACTCGACCGTCGAGAGCCGCATCGCGACGTTCAAGGCCAAGTGGAGCGTGAAGTATCGCGAGAGCAAGGGCATCCAGAACGAGATCGCCAAGAACCTCTCGTCGGAGCTGCGCAAGCGTCTCGGCGAGGTGGCCGTGCGCGCCTACCAGGCAGCCGGGCTCCGGGACTACGGCCGCATCGACGTGCGCCTCGCGCACGACGAGGCCATCTACGTCGTCGAGGCCAACCCGAACCCCTACCTGGCCGACGGCGAGGATCTGGCTTGGGCGGCCGAGGAGGGCGGGTACCTCTACCCCGACTTCATCGAGAAGATCGCCGAAATGGCCTGCCGGCGCGCCAAGCGTCGCGCCTGACGGTTCGCCGAAGCCGGCGCGCGACCGTGCGGGTCGCTTGGAACGGCGCGGCTTTGCAGCATCGCCCCCGATTGCCCTTGCCGCGCTTCGCGCCGGCCCTCTAGACTGGCCCCGATGGCAAAGCGTCGAGTGCCGGCCGGGCGCGTGCGGCCCGGCCGCACCGGAGCGGGAGGGAGTGTCTACGTCGGCATCCACTTCGGCGTGAGGGCGACCACCGTGGCCGTCACCGACGCGCCCGGCACGATCCAGGTCGTGCGCAAGCAGCCTTCGATCTTGGGATCTCCCGCGCGCTCACTCTCGGCGGCCCGCGCGCTCGTCGGCGAGACCCTCGCGGAGGCCCGCGTCACGCGGGACGCCGTGCGCGTCGTGGGCGCCACGGTGCCGGGGCTCGTCGATCAGGAGACGGGCCACTGCGTGCTGGCGACCAACCTCGGCTGGCACGACTTCCCGCTCCGCTCCGCGCTCACGGAGGCGCTCGACGTGCCCGTCGTCGTCAACAACGTCGCGCAGGCCGCGGCCGTCGCCGAGGGGCGCGTCGGTGCGGCGCGCCGCGCGCGCTCGTACGTGTGGATCCACGTGGGCAGCGGCGTCGGCTCGGGCATCGTCCTCGACGGGAAGCTATTCTTTGGGCGCCGCGGGTTCTCGGGCGAGATCGGGCACTGCCCCGTCGTTTATCCCGGCGCGCCGTGCGGCTGCGGGCGCCTCGGCTGCCTGGAGACCGTCGCGTCGGCCAAGGCCATCGGGCGCGCCGCGGAGCTCG
>DASZFV010000470.1:0-1504 GCA_035939455.1 Polyangia bacterium | reverse complement strand
CCGACTATTACTTCTTCCGCGGCGGCAAGCCCTAGCGCTCCGCAGCCGCTCATTCGAACGCGCCGGGCGCGCCCCAGAACGGGCTGTCGATCTGGCACGAAAACGTCGAGCCCGATTGCTCCGTCCAGGTCATCGTCCCCTTCAGTTGGGCGATGAAGGCGCGGTTCGTCGTGTCGACGCGAGAGAAAGTGATGGCGCCGGCGAAACCCGACACGCTCGCGCTCATCCCGGCCACGCTGATCGATCGGCCCGCGATCGCTCCTGGCGGCAGCGGAAACGAGATCGGCTCGGTCGGTTGCGCGATGACCTGGGAGAGCGGCAGAAGGAAGCTCCAGACGATGGGATGGCCGCCTGTCGCGAGCGTGCACTCGACCTCGTGGCCTCCGATGCCAGAACCCCCGCCGCCGAGGTTCTGACCGACGAGGCACGGGTTGTCGAAGGCGAGCGCGCCGATGCCGTGGTTGCAGCTCATGGCGAGCTCGGCGGGCGCCTGCGTGAGATCGATCGGTCCGAACGTCGCTGCGGTGGCTTCGCCCGCGTCCGCGCCGTCGGGCGGCAACAACAGGTTCTGCCGTCCGCCGCAGCCGAGGAGCGACGCCATCACAGCCGCCGCGACGCAAACGACCGACGTCCGCTTCATGCCCACTATGTTAGCTCGTTCGTGGCGCCGCGGCAGCGGGGCGGCGCGCGCGGGCGTGGTCTGGGATACTGGGGCGCGATGAAGAGCACACCCGAGGCCCCGACGAGGCTTCCGCCGTTCCCCGAGCCGCGCGCGGTGCGCTTCGAGGACGTCGCGGAGGTCCTGCGCGTCGTCGGCCGGGCCATCGCGCTCGGATGCCGCGATCACTACGACGCCGCGCAGAGGGCCGCCGTCTTCGCGAGCTATGCGAGCGTGCTGTTCGTCGAGGCGCTGGGGCCGTACGAGGCGGTCGTCGCCGAGCTCGAGGGCCGGATCGTCGCGTACGCGCAGCTCGACGCCGCGACCAGCCGGTTGCGCGCCTTGTTCGTCGACGCCGAGTGCCAGGGCCGCGGCGTGGGGCGCGCGTTGCTGGCCGACGTCGAGGCGCGCGCCGCGCGGCGCGGCTGCGCGCGCCTGCACGGCGCGATGTCGCTGAACGCCGTCGCGTTCTACGCGCGCGCCGGCTTCCGCGCCTTGGGCGGAGAGGAGCGCCTCATGTCCGCGTCGGAGGGCGTCCATATCTCCGTCGTTCGCATGGAGAAGCGCCTGCGCGCCTGAGGATTCGGGATCGCCGCCGCCCGGCGACGCACCCCGCCATGGTGCCGACGCTCGCCGTTCGGGCAGCTCACCGAGTACACGCGCGTGAACGCGCTCGCGCTCGGGTTCCCCTCCTACTGGTGAGCGCGTTCAGGCCGGCAGGAGGATCGGCCGCAGCGCCGCCAGCAGCCGGTTGTTCTGGTCGGGCCGGCCGACGGTGATCCGGAGCTTCGTCCGCAGCTCGGGCGCGGACCACCAGCGCACGAGGAGGCTGGCGTCCTTGAGCGC
>DASZFV010000469.1:0-2427 GCA_035939455.1 Polyangia bacterium | reverse complement strand
ACCCACCCCCTCGGAGGACACCTCACCCCCCTCGCAGCGGGGAACCGATCGAAAGGATTTACGGGCAGTTAACTCGGTCGGGGCGAGAGGATTCGAACCTCCGACATTCTGCTCCCAAAGCAGACGCGCTACCAGGCTGCGCCACGCCCCGTGGCCGCCACATCTTACACACTCGGCGACCCGCGATCACGCGCCTCGCGCTGGCGAGTGGCGTCGCGACTCAGGCGCTCAGGCGCGCGCGGGGCGACCGCCGTTTTGGCGCTCGGCGCGCTTCTCGACCTGGTCGAGGAGGTCGAGCTGGTCGACCGTGCGCGTGGGGCGCTTCGTGGCGGCGGGCGGTTGCGGGCCGCCAGGCTCGCGCGCGTCGAGGGACTGGATGTTGTAGTTGCCGATCAGGCCGGCCACGATGTTGCGCGCGCGCTCGACGATCTGATCGTTGGAGAGCTTGATGCCGTCTCGAGTTTGCAGCACACGTATACCCTCGGAGACATCTTCCACCAGAAGCCTCACGGTGTTCCCGGTCACTCGCGTTCGTGGCAGTCCGCGCCGCACGATTGGTGCAAGATAAGTCCTACACGCAGCCGCTGCCAAGGAATTCGCACGCCGCCAAACGGTTTCTTCGCGTACGGCGGGGCGTCATGAACCTGACGCCGCGTTGCCGGGGACCGTGATCGTGCTCAGCTTCGGATGGCGTCCAGCGCCTGCGCCAGCGCGCGAAACGCAGCGGCGCGGTGCGAGAGCCGGTTCTTCTCATCGAGGGGGAGCTCGGCCATCGTCAGCCCGCGATCGGGGAGGAGGAAGAGCGGGTCGTAGCCGAAGCCGGCCGTGCCGCGGGGCGCGTCGAGGAGTCGGCCCTCGCAAGCGCCCACGCGCGTAACCTCGAGGCGACGCGCCGGATCGACGAAGGCGGCGACGCAACGGAAGCGCGCCGAGCGCTGAGCGGGCGCGACGTCGCGCAGCGCCTCGAGGAGCTTGGCGTTGTTAGCGGCGTCGGTGGCGCCGAGGCCGGCGTAGCGCGCCGAGTGGACGCCGGGCCCGCCGCCGAGCGCGTCCACCTCGAGGCCCGAGTCGTCGGCGAGCGCGGGCAAGCCCGTGGCCGCCGCTGCCTGGCGCGCCTTCGCGAGCGCGTTGTCCTCGAACGTCAGGCCGTCCTCGCGCAACTCGGCCGCGGGCGCGAGCGCGTCGATGGTCACGAGGTCGAAGCCGAGGTCGAGCTCCGCGAAGAGCGGCACGAGCTCGCGCAGCTTGCCCTGATTCCGCGTCGCGACCGTCACCCGCACGCCGCTCGCTCCTCCCGCGTCCCGACCCTACGGGCGCGCGCGCTCGATCGCCTCGCGCTGGCGAGCGAGTAGCGTCTTGATGGCGCCCGTCGCGAGCGCGACGAGCTGGCCGTATTGCTCGGGCGAGAAGGCGTCCTTTTCGGCCGTGGCCTGGATCTCGACGAAGCCGCCCTTCTCCGTCATGACGAAGTTGCAGTCGACCTCGGCGTTCGAGTCTTCGACGTAGGGCAGGTCGACGCGGGCCTCGCCGTCGACGATGCCCGCCGAGATCGCAGCGATGGCCTGCTTGATGGGATCCTTCGCGATCTTGCCGGACGCGCGCAGCCGCCGCGCCGCGAGGGCGAGCGCGACGAAGCCGCCCGTGATGGCCGCCGTGCGCGTGCCGCCGTCGGCCTGGATGACGTCGCAGTCGACGGTGATCTGCCGCGGGCCGAGCAGCTTCATGTCGACCGCAGCGCGCAGCGCGCGCCCGATGAGCCGCTGGATCTCCTGACCGCGCCCGCCCGGGTTGCGGCCGCTACGCGTGTGCGTCGCGCGCGGCAGCATCGCGTACTCCGCCGTGACCCAGCCCTTGCCCTTGCCCTCGAGGAACGGCGGCACCTTCTCCTCGACGGACGCCGTGCAGATCACCTGCGTCTCGCCGGCCGCGATCAGGACCGAGCCCTCGGCGTACTTGCTGAAGTCGGGGGTGATCGTGATGGCGCGCAGCTCGTCGGGCCTTCGTCCGTCGGGTCTCATGTCGGGCCGGGACTCTACCTTGTGGGAGGCGTCGCACGGAAGACCACATCGCGTCACGGCCGCGGGCAAGGCGCGAAATGCACTAGGCAATTGCCGGCGCCGACGGCATTCTTGATGATGTTCGTGGCACGAATGATCCCAGCAGACGCCCGCACGGGTACGACCGTGGGCAAGTACAAGCTCCACGAGATCGTCGGCCGTGGAGGCATGGGCGTCGTCTATCGCGGCGAGCACGTCTACATCGGCAAGGAGGTGGCCGTGAAGATCCTCCACGAGGGCTACGGCGGGCGCGAGGAGTCGATCAAGCGCTTCCTGCGTGAAGCCCGCGCCGCGAGCCTCATCAATCACCCCAACATCGTCGACGTGACCGACTTCGGCAAGTCGAGCGACGGGACGGTCTTCTTCGTCA
>DASZFV010000468.1:0-2295 GCA_035939455.1 Polyangia bacterium | reverse complement strand
GCCTCCGTGGTCGTCGTCGCGTCGGCGCGCGTCCTCGAGGTGGCGCTTGCGCTCGCGGCGCCTGTCGTCGTGGCCCTCTGGCTCACGGATCTGGCGCTCGGCATGATCGCCCGCGTCGCGCCGCAGGTGCCGGTGTACTTCGTGGGCCTGCCCGCCAGGGGATTGCTCGCCGTGGGCGTCGTGCTGATCGGCATCGGCGCCCTCGACCACGCGCTCACGGCCGACTTGCCGCGGTGGTTCGAGCTCGGGCGCCGCTGGCTCGCGGCCTGGGCCTGAGGCCCGCCCCCGATGCCCGGGGGGACGGATGCTAGACTCGGAGCGGGATGCATTCCCTGCGGCGGCTCGTCGTGCAGGCCCTCGTGTCGCTGTGGGTGGCGCGCGCGGCGGGGGCGGCGCGCGCGCAGGGGTCGGGTGCGCTAGAGGCTTCGGAGGGCATCGACGATCCAAAGCTGGAGCGACGCCTGGGGACGCGCGTGGAGCTCGGCGCGGCGCAGCCCGCGCCCTCCGAGGTCGGCGTGGCGCGCATCGATGCACCCATCGTGGTCGAGACGTTGGCTCCGCTCGCCCCGCGCGCGCCGCGGGCGCGGCGCACGCCGGAGCTCAAGCTCGGCTACCGGCGGTTCACCTTTGCCCAGGTCGGCGCCTCGTCGACGGCGGGGCCGGGGACCGACGAGCCTTTCGACGTCCTGTCCCTCGACTTCTACCCCATCTCGTCCTCGTGGCGCCTCGGTCTAACGACGCAGTACGGGTGGCAGTCGGGGACGTTTCGACAAGGCGGTGACGCCTTCATCGCCCAGTCTGTCTCGCTCGGAGGCCAGATTCCCGGCCCCGTGGTGACGCCCTTCATCGAGGCCTACGCCGGCGGCGGCTACATGCAGCGCACCCACGCGGGCCTGAACGCCGTCGCGACCGCCTACGGGCAGCTCGGCGCCGACGTGGGCACGGAGGTCTTCTTGGCGCGCCACTTCTTTCTGAGCGCGGCGCTCGGCTTCATCCACGCGGCGAACGGCTTCGTCAAGGACAACACATTCGGCAGCTTCTCCGTCGACACGTGGTCGTTCAAGCTGGGGTTCGGGCTCTGAGGTAGACTGCCGCCGCCGTGGCGCGTGGTCCCTCAGAAAATGCGACGGAGGAGCCGACTCCGCGCCGCCTGGCAGAGGCGCGCCGGCGTGGCGAGGTCGCGTTCAGCCGGGAGCTATCGTCGTCCGCGGCCCTGGCCGCCGCGGCCGTCGTGCTCGCCTGGGACGGGCCCGCGCTCGTCGCCCGCGCCTCGCGGGCCCTGCGCCTATCGCTCGCGGAGGCCGTCTCGGGCGGCGGCGCGGGACCCGCGCTCGAGCGCGCGGGCTCGCTTACGCTGCGGCTGCTCGGGCCGACGCTCGCGGCCGTCCTGCTCGGGGGGCTGGCCGTCGGTTTCGCGCAGACTCGCGGTCTCGTCCTCGCCCCCGTGCGCGTCGATCCGGGGCGCCTCGCGTCTGCGGCCTCGTGGCGCCGGCTCTTCGACGGGCGCGCGGCCGTCGAGTGCGCGCAGGGTCTCCTCAAGGTCGCCGTCGTGAGCGTCGTCGCTGGCCTCGCGCTTCGCCCCATGCTCGGCGCCGTCGCGATCTCGACGGGGGCTCCGCTCGCCCGGCTGCTCCCGACGCTGGGTGCGCTCGGGGCTCGGTTGGCCGTGCGCCTCGCAGCGGCGGGCCTCGCGCTGGGCGCGCTCGATGCGCTCCTCGTGGCGAGCCGGCACCGGCGCGGCCTGCGCATGACGCGCGCGGAGGTCAAGCGGGAGTACAGGGAGGCGGAGGGCGATCCAGCCCGCCGAGGCGAGCGCCAACGGCTGCACCGCGAGATCGTGGAGCAACGAATGATCGACGAGGTCCGAAAAGCCGACTTCGTCGTGGTCAACCCCGATCACATCGCCGTCGCGCTGCGCTACGACCCGGAGGGCGACGCCGCGCCCGTCGTCGTCGCCAAGGGAGAGCGCCTCGTCGCCGAGCGCATCAAGCAGCTCGCGCGCGAGGCGGGCGTGCCCATCTTCCGCGACGTCGGGCTCGCGCGTTCGCTCGCCGATCTCGGCGAGGGGGGCGAGATCCCGGCGGCGCTTTACGAGGGCGTCGCCGAGATCCTGCGCGTCGTGCAGGGCCTGGATGGGCGGGAGGCGGCCGCGACGGCGTCGGCCGCCCGCGCCGAAGGCGAGGCGTCGGCGCTCGGACGTGGCGTCGAATGGAAGCGCGTCTAGAATGTCCGCCCGAGGAGAGTCCATGGCCGAGGCGAAGCGCGCGAAGGTCCGCAAGGCGGTGCTGCCCGTCG
>DASZFV010000467.1:0-2735 GCA_035939455.1 Polyangia bacterium | reverse complement strand
GCCGGCCGCTCGTAGCGCACAACGCCGGCCAGTTCGGCGGCTCAACCGACGGCGACGCCGAGCGCGCGTCCGATGAAGAACGTCGCCGTCGCGGCGGCGGCGCCGATGAGGAGCATGCGCACGCCGCCGCGGGCGGCGCCGTGACCCGCGAACAGGCTCATGGCCGCGCCCACGCCGAACAGCGCCGCCGCCGTGAGGCTCACCGAGATGCGCAGCGCGGCGCGCTCGTGGGAGGTAGAGACGACCAGGAAGGGGACGAGTGGGATAAGCGCGCCCGTGGAGAACGAGAAGAACGACGCGACCGCCGCGCCCCAGGGCGAACCCAGCGCCGCCGGATCGAGGCCGAGCTCCTCGCGCACGAGCGCGTCGAGCGCGTACTCGGGGTGCGCGACGATGCGCTCGGCCATGCGATCGGCGTCCTGCGGCGGCAAGCCCCGCGCCTGGTAGATGAGCGAGAGCTCGGCTGCCTCCGCGGCAGGATATTGCGCGAGCTCGTCGCGCTCAGCCGCGATCTGGCGCTCGAGCATCTCGCGCTGCGAGCGGACGGAGACGTATTCTCCCGAGGCCATCGAGAAGGCGCCCGCGAGCAGCCCGGCGGCGCCGGAGATCAGCACGGCGTGCCCCGAGGCGCCGGCTCCGCCGGCGCTCGTCGCCCCGGCGACGCCCAGGATGAGGCTCGCGTTCGAGACCAGGCCGTCGTTGACGCCGAAGACGGCCGCCCGGAGATTTCCCGTCGTGGCGCCCCGATGGCGACGGCCGATCTCGTCCGCCGAGGTGGGCATGGCGTGCCCGCTCTTCGACGTGCTGTAAATAGCGAGGCCGCGCACCTTCATGGCCGCGAGGACGGGGCGCAGCCGCACGGGCCCGACGAGGCGGGCGAGGGCGGCGACGAGGCGGGCGCGCACGCTGGGCACGAAGAGCGTGGGCAACGCCTCGGAGGCGCGCGCCGCCGCCGCGGACCAGATCGCGGCCTGCGACTCGGCCTCCCGGGCGAGCTGCGCGAACAGCGCGCGGCGCTCCGCCGCCGGCTCTGATTCGGCGAGCGCGCGGTAGAGATAGACCGCCTCCATCTCCTGAACCCAGCTGCTGGACGCGCTCATTCGCGGCGAAGCTTACGTGGCGTCGCGCTGAGATCGCCCGCGAAATTTTTTGCGCTGCTTTTTTCCGCTGCGTCGGCAAATGAGGGACTAAGCTGTCGGCACCGAGCGCGCCGTGTCACCTCCCATAGCCGAAACTGTCGAGATCGCGAAACAAATCCTGGGCCTCATCGGCCAGCAGGATCCTCTGAGCCCGGGCGGGGTCGAGGACGTCGGGCGGGCCCTCCGCGGCTGCTCGCGCGACCAGCTGCTGGGGTTTGCGCGCCAGCTGGGCGTGACGGGGGTGACCAAGCTGGCGAAGGACGCGCTCGCGGGGCGCGTCGCTGCGGCGCTCGACGCGGTCCAGGGACGGCGCGCCGCCGCCTCTGCGTCGAGCCGCGGGGGTGACACGGATCCAGACCCGACGGGGGAAGCTCCGACGGGATCGCTGGCCGCGAAGTTCGACCTCGGCCCGGAAGTCGTCGAGAGCCAACCGCCCCGCACCATCCCCTGGGGGTACGGCGGCGATCGCGTGACGGCCATGGCCGTCGACCCGCGCCACCTCTACGTCTATTGGGAGGTCACCGACGCCGCCATCGAAGCCGCGCGCAAGCAGCTCGGCGCCGGCGGGCAGGGCGCCTGGCTCAACCTGCGCGTCTACGACATCACGGGCCGGTTGTTCGACGGCACGAACGCCCACAGCTACTTCGACGAGGGCGTCGGGCGCGACGTCCGGCAGTGGTTCTTCGACGTCGGCAAGCCGTCGTCCACCGCGTGCGTCGAGATCGGGCTCAAGTCGTCCGAGGGCTACTTCGTGAAGATCACGCGCTCGGGCCGCGTCGACTTCGCGCGCGAGGCGCCCGCGCCGGCGGAGCGGGTCGAGTGGCTCACGGTTCGCACGGCCACGGGCCACGTGGGCGAGCCCATCGCGGGCGGCCCGCCCCGCCCCGACGGCTACGGCGGCGGCGGCGCGTGGCGCGGCTGGACCGACGGCGCGGGCTTTCCCGTCCCGGGCGGCGCGCCCGCGGGCGAGGCCGGAGCCGAGTGGCGTGAGGTCTCCGACGCGGGCGCTCGTCTCGAGGTCGGCCGCATCGAATGGGTCGGGCCCGTGTTCCGCACGGAATGGCAAGCCGGACCCTTCGAATATCCGATGGACGTGCCGTCGACGATCGAGCGCCACGAGACCGGCGAGGTCTCGATGCGCAGCGAGGACGGCGTCGTGCACGTTGTCTACGGCCCCTGGCAGGTGGTCATCCGCGGCTTGGGCGCGCGCGCCGAGCGTCGCGTGCTCGCGACGTGGGAGTACCGCCGCACCGTCGAGATGCCGGGCGGCTTCGAGCGCGACGCCGCGGTCACGGGCGCGTGGGAACCTGTCGGGCCCGGCAGCTCCGCCTGGCGGCTCGTGGGCGCGAGCGAGCGGCGCTGGATGGGCGCGAGCGAGCTCCTCTACCGCGGCGGTTCCGAGGTCTGGATGCTGGGCGCGAGCGAGAGCCTCTACCGCGGTGCGAGCGAGCGGCTCTACCGCGGGGCGAGCGAGCGGCTGTACCGCGGGGCCAGCGAGCGCCGCCTCGGGGGCGCGAGCGAGCAGAGGCTCGGCGGCGCGTCCGAACGCCAGGTGGCGGGCCGGCTCGGCGCCGCCGGCGAGGACACCTCGGGTGG